>CAYXIT010000012.1:37648-51956 GCA_964465275.1 uncultured Bacteroidales bacterium
TCAGAAAACATACTCAAGCTGGCTCAGGACCCGGAAATCACCAGCGATGATGCCGATAAAGGTAGTACTCCTGACGATTCTCCATCAATGATTGAACTCAATAATTACACACATACTCCTGAAAACGACCTCTTCCTTAGCTTCTGGAATGATCATTACCAGGTTATTGGCCGGTCAAACTTTGCAATCAACACCTTACTTGAGTTAAACTTTGAAGATGAAGATATCAGAAATCCACTGATTGCCGAAGCAAGGTTTCTGAGAGCTTTTCTTTATCTGAGGTTGAACCTGGCATTTGGGGGAGTTCCAATTATTGACACTACTTTGACTGCACAGGAGTTTGCCAAAATTCCACGCTCCTCAAAGCAAGATGTATATGATTTTATTGAGCAGGATCTCTTATTTGCTATTGAACATCTGCCAACTACCCACCCTTCCAACGAAGCAGGAAGAGCAACCGAGGGAGCTGCCAGGGCTCTGCTGGCCAGGGCTTATATGTATCAGGATAAATGGCCCCAGGTAAAACAACAAACTGATGAAATCATTAACTCCAATACATACATACTATATCCTGATTTCTATCAACTCTTTCGCATGGTAGGTCAGAACTCATCTGAATCTGTTTTTGAATTGCAACTTACATCACGCGATCAGGGTCGATACAGGTGCCAGTATGGATTTGTGCAGGGGCCGCGGAATAACTTTGCCCGTCTCCAGGGATGGGGATTCAATGTACCTTCACAACAACTCATTGATTTCTTTGACAGTCGCGATGATGAAATTCGCAAATTTGCTACAGTACTGCCAAGAGGATTCAGAACACCCGAAGGCGATTCCATAAATGCCAATTGTCCAAACCCATACTACAATTACAAAGTTTACACTCAATTGAAGTATAACACTGTTGATTATGCCCTGGATCATAATATCCGATACATTCGCTATGCAGAAGTATTACTTATGAATGCTGAAGCTGCCATTCACGCAGGAGGTGATGCTGCCACACCCCTGAATCTGGTGCGTCAAAGGGCTGGTCTCGACCCTATCGGCTCACCTACCCTGGAAGATGTTTGGGATGAAAGAAGGGCAGAACTCGCTATGGAGAAACACCGGTATTTTGATCTGATACGGACAAACAGAGCAGCCCAGGTATTGGGACCCAATGGCTGGCAGACCGGAAAGCATGAATTGTTCCCGATTCCCCAGTCGCAAATTGACCTTAGTGATGGAGTTCTTATACAAAACCCGGGTTACTAAAATTTTGAAGCACACACTAATATGACAAAAATAATTAAAACAAAGTATTATCTGATTGTATCATTATTACTGGTATTTGCTGCCTGTGGCAAAAACACCGACGACCCGCCACCTGATGATAACGGCAATGATACGACCGATATCACCGATGGATGCCCCGAACTCACCAGGGTAATTGAAGATGAATTGCCGGTTGATGAACTACTTGACATAGTGCAATCGCAAACCCTGAAATATTTCTGGGATTTTGCCGAACCCAATTCAGGGATGGCCCGCGAACGCAACACATCGGGTAACCTGGTAACTACCGGCGGTACAGGTTTCGGCATTATGGCCATGATTGCAGGTGCTGAAAGGGGATTTATTGAAAGAGATGATGTATTGAACCGGGTACTTAAAATCAGTAATTTCCTGAAAGATGCAGAACGCTTTCATGGCGCATGGTCACACTGGATTGATGGTACAACAGGGCAGGCCTTACCATTCAGCCAAAAAGATAACGGTGGTGATCTCGTTGAAACAGCTTTCCTGGTTCAGGGTTTGATTGCTGCCAGAGAGTATTTTGATGGCGGAACCTCTTTGGAAGATTCACTCCGTGCTTTGGTTGATACTTTATGGTATGGCGTTGACTGGCAATGGTATACGCAAGGTCAGAATGTGTTGTACTGGCATTGGTCGCCCGATTATGATTTTGAAATGAACATGCAGATACGTGGGTGGAATGAAGCAATGATTATTTACGTGCTGGCAGCTGCTTCTCCCACATATCCCATTTCCCCGGCTGTTTACCACCAGGGATGGGCACGCAACGGCGACATGGAAAACGGCAGGTATTTTTATGATATTCAACTGCCTTTGGGTCCTGATTTTGGAGGCCCGCTTTTCTTTGCCCATTACTCTTTCCTGGGTCTCGACCCCAGGGGACTTAATGATCAATACGCCAATTACTGGGAACAAAACCGGCGACATTCACTTATCAACTACAAATATGCCATCGCAAATCCGAAAGAATTCTGCCATTACAGCGATTCTATTTGGGGGCTCACTGCCAGCGATGACCCCATTGTGGGCTACCAGGCACATGCTCCTTTTGATTACTATGGAAAAGATAACGGTACAATCACCCCAACAGCAGCTCTTTCATCCATGCCTTATACCCCGGAAGAAAGCATGAAAGCACTCCGTACATTTTATTATTATCTGTATGATGACCTCTGGGGCCCATATGGTTTTAAAGATGCTTTTAATTTTGATGAAAACTGGTTTGCCGGCAGCTACCTTGCTATTGATCAGGGACCCATTGTGGTGATGATAACCACAGGAGCGGCCTGCTCTGGGATGTGTTTATGAAGAATGAAAATGTGCTTGCCGGTCTGGATTTATTGGGATTGTATTACGAATAAAAAGACAATATATTTAAAAAAAAGTCATGAAAAATATTTATTTCCTCTTGATTTACTCTTTAGTTCTGATTTATGCCGGATCAGCCCAGGCTCAGCTTGTCATTAATCCTGATACATGGAATTTCCAACCGCAACAAATCGGAACGCAATCAGAAGAAGCAGTTTTTGTCATTGAAAATCAAGGAACAACAACTGTTAGCCTTTCACCTGAACATATTAGTATTACTTCACAAAACGAGCAAAGCATAAGTCTTTCCATATTAACCTATAACATATGGTTCGACAATCAAAACTGGTCTGCCCGTTTTGCACATATGCTCAGTGAAATAAGAGAACTTGATCCGGATATCATTGGATTGCAGGAGGTAATTCAACGGGCCAATCTTGATAATCAGGCACAAATGATGGCCGATTCACTTGGGTACTACTATTATTTTTCTTCTGTAGATGCTGAAACATCATCTCAACGGTTCGGGAATGCCATCCTGTCAAGATATCCCATTGAAGAATCTAATTGGAAAGCTTTGCTGCCCCTGAATGATTATCGGACGGTTGCACATATTAAAATAAATGTGGAAGGCAATATAATAGACGTTTACAATACCCATTTGCATAATGTGGCAGTAAACGCCCACATCAGGGAAGAACAGATCACAGATATGCTCAACTTCATTGATCAGACTGCAAGTAGTGAATATATTTTTGTTACGGGCGATTATAATGCAAATCCCGACTGGGAGGAAATGGAACTGATGTATGATGATTTTTATGATGTGTATCCTGTTTTTCATGAAAACCATCTTGATCCTAAGCATAGCACTCTCAACTATCATCTTGGCCACCAGCAAAGACGCATTGATTATATCTTTTTTAACAAGGCCGCTGCATCTACCCTGATTCCAACCTCGGCAGAAGTAGTAATTGACGAACCCGATGAAAACGGAGTTTACGGCTCCGACCATTTTGCTGTTTTTGCAACATTCGACTTTTTATCTGATGCCGATGCTTTTTTGCTGAACAATCTTGAAGAAGCAATTGAGCTGGCACCTGGAGAAAGCACACAGATAGGATTGATCTTTGCTCCCTTTTTAACCGGCGAGCACCTTGCAGTTTTGTCCGTTTCCGATGAACAGGTACCTGTTAGCGGTGAAGGTTTTGATGCCACAATTCATGAGTTTCCTTGGGAGGAATATTTCAATGGTTTGGAGAATGGCGAAGTCCCTTTTGGCTGGGAAAAGAATTCAGATAACTGGGGGTCATTTAATTCCAGCTATGCAGGCGGTGAAGCTCCTGAAATGGTCTTTTGGTGGCAGCCGGTGCAGGAAGGAGAATTTTTTGTACAAACCCCGCTGATAAATACAGCTGGCCTCGACAGCATGAATCTTTCCTTCAGAAATGTTTTAGATAATTTTGGCGATCCCGGGATATACAACCTGAAAGTTGTAACTATATCAAATGATCAGCAGTATGTTATTGAGCAATGGACTGACCCGGCAAGCATACCTGCCGAAGAAATTACAATTCAGATAAACAGTTCAGACCATGGCATAGGAGAAGGCATTATTCGCATAGCCTGGATATTTGAGGGTGATACCTTTGGGGTTGAACCGCATACCACCTGCACCCGGTGGGCATTTGACGATGTTGTATTATCTGCAGGTCCTGCTCTTGAAGTAATTCCCGGTTCCTTTGTATTTGATCCGCAGGAGATAAATTCCGAATCTGCTGTGAAAACTTTTACATTAACCAATATCGGTGGAGGAATTTTAACAATTTCTCCTGATGATATTATTATTGGGGGAGATGATCCGGAAGAATTTCAACTTTTTAACCTTGCAGAAGAAGTTGAGTTGGGCAGCATGGAATCTGCCGAAATCGGTATTTCTTTTTTTCCTCAAAGCGAAGGGTTGAAAACTGCATTTTTATCTGTTCTGGAACACAATATCCCGATTGAAGGAATAGCTTATGACCCCACAATTTATGAACTTCCATGGGTTGAAGATTTTGGCTCACTTACCGGAGGAGGCATACCTTTAGGCTGGACAAGAAGCACCATAAACTGGGGGGCATTTAATTCGAATAATGCAGGCGGTGAAGCACCGGAAATGGTTTTTTGGTGGCAGCCTGAAAGCTCAGGCCAGTTTTATTTAACAACACCCCAAATTATAACAACCGGGCTCGACAGTCTTGTATTTTCTTTCAAATACAGGGTGAACAACTTCGGTGGTCCGGGTAATTACACATTGAAAGCAATTGCTATTGCCGATGAAACTGAATATGTCATTCAACAGTGGGTTGACCCGGAAAGTATTCCGGCATCAGAATTTGTTACCATTATTGACAGCCAGAATCACGGTGTGGGAAGTGAAAGTTTTTACCTTGCATGGGTATTTGATGGCATTACAGATAATATTACTCAATGGGACATTGATGATATTCATTTGATGGAGCTTGGTGATTCACCTGCTCCGGAAGTTATACCTGCATCCTGGGAATTCGGGCAACAGTCAATAGAAAACCCTTCTGATCCGGTTGAATTCACGATTCGCAATATCGGCGGTGGATCTTTGTCAGTTTCTCCGGATGATATTGAAATTACAGGTAACCATGCTAACAGCTTTATACTTGGAAATATAGATTCACCGGTTGACTTAGGTCCCTTTGAAACTGCAACCGTTACTGTTGCTTTTGCTCCGGTTACAACAGGAGAGAAATCTGCTGTATTAAACGTTCTGGATCTGGAGGTGCCCCTTTCAGGTATAGGAACAGAGCCTACGGATTATTTTATCTACAGTGATTTTTCAATCCCTGGATTTACAAATGTGGAAGGCTTCAGAGAAATTCCGGGCTGGGCCCAGGGAATAACAGCTACAGATATCGCAGGTGAAGGCGAATTTGGAGGCGTTGTTCTGAAACTTGATTATAACCTGGAGGTTGTAGATGAACAAACCGCTTACTGGATGTGGGCATATCCATCAACAGATATTTCCGGTTACAGTCAAATTGTATTGTATGTGAAAGCTGATGAACCTGTTTCTGATGTTAAACTTCAGATTTTTGATACTGATGGCATCCAGGGAAATGACGGGGCGTCTTATACTTATATCGATATTGAGGACGAATGGCATAGTATTATTATACCTGTGAATGATTTCAGTATTATGGACTGGGCTGAGAACCTGCCCGATATGAGCAAAATACAGCGTATTGATCTTGTATTTGAGGAAGGAGTAACCGGTCCCCGGCAAACAACTGTTTATGTGGATCTTGTGGGTTTCGGTAAAGATGATGTTTTTGTTCATGACATAAATTCTCCTGAAAACTTCAAATTATATCCTAACCCGGCATCAGGTTTTGTAAATATTCAGGCTGAACCCGGGGCAGAAATCACTATTATGGATATTTCAGGACGAATAATGCTAAAAACGGTAATTAAAAGTGAAATTCATACTCTTGATCTAACGGGATTCGGAAAAGGGATATACCTGGTTCAAATGCAAAACATTAAGGCTAAAACCATCCAAAAACTATTGATAAATTGATTCGTTATATTTAAAAAGAAAGAGTTTTACTAAATCAAAATTCATTTAACTTTTAACCCTAATTATTAACTTAAAAACAACACAATTATGAGAAGTTTAAAATTTTTATCATGGATTTTTCTGGCAATTGCTGTATCATTCGCAGCATGCTCAAAAGATGACGACGATGATGACAATGGCAACGGTAATGGTGATGATACAAATCCTGCCGATACTGTTGCAGTTGACAACCTGGTAGCGTATTTCAAGTTTGATGGCGATGTAACTGATGAGCAGGGACATGCCACAACCAGCGAAGATGTCACTTACACGTTCGACCGTCATGCGAATCCCGAATCTGCCTATAAAGGCTCAGAAACTGCTTACATCCGTATTGATGATGTTAACAATTTCAGGGTGGAAAGCTTGACATTAAGTATGTGGCTCAGGGCACAGCAAATGCCCGGCGGCACGAATTTTATCGTTTCATTTATTGATCCGGAAATGGACTGGAATGCAGGATACGGTTTTTGGCAGGAAGGCAGCCAGCGTGGCGATACTTTACGCTATAAAGCATTTACACGCCACCAACAATCTGATGTATTTGCCTGGACCGATACCGACTTTGGTGATCTACGCAATGCATTTTTCCCTCCATCAAAGTGGTTCCACCTGGTATATGCTTATGATGCTGAAACAAGTATCAGAGACATGTATCTTGATGGTGTAAAACTTGCAAGTGATACACTTATTGCAGGCGAAACAGCCATGGGCCCCATTACTGTTCCAGCTAGTGCAGATGCATTTTATATTGGTATGAATCCAAATACTGTGCATGAATGGCTCGGAAATTACGAAGGTGATCTCGATGACCTGAGAATTTACAATGTGGCTCTTACCGAAGAACAGGTAGGAATCATTTATGAAGGTGAAAAACCGGAATAATCTTTAATTAAAAAACCCGGCAAGGCATAGCCTTTGCCGGGTTTTTCTTTCTTTTTTTGCCTGTTTTTTAATCAACATCCCATAGATTTTTCACAAAGCGCATTATGCTGTTTGATCAATGTTCCGATGGTATTTGCAATAGCAGGAAATATAAACTAACAGTAAAAAAGGTATACACTTTTCCGGTACATTTTAAATCCGAAACAAAAAACCAAATCACAAAAACATCAAATTATGAAAATTACAGGTGCACTACTGGCATTTTTCATTTTAATTGCTGCCTGCAACGTTCCTGAACAGGCTAAGTTCAGATCGCATGGTAAAGTTGATTATCCTGTTACTCCCGAGGATGAGTTATTGCTTGATTCCATACAGTATCAAACCTTTCAGTTTTTTTATAACGAAGTCAACAAAGATCTGGGTTTATTCAAAGACAGGGCTGAGGAAGGTGCTCCTTCAAGTATCGCTTCCACAGGATTTGCTATTCCAACTTATGCCATAGCAGCAGAAAGAGGTTGGATATCGCGGGAAGAAGCAGCTGAAGTTACCTATAACTCATTGCATTTTCTCTTAAATTCTGAACAAAGCACCGATCCATTTGCAACAGGTTACAAAGGATTTTATTATCATTTTGTAGACATGGAAACCGGTAAGAGAACCTGGGAATCTGAACTGTCATCAATTGATACCGGCTTGCTTATAATGGGAGTTATTTTTGCAAGAAACTATTATAATCGCGATAACGAAACAGAAATAAGCATCCGTTCTATGGCAGCTCAACTTATTGAGCGCCTTGATTGGAGCATTTTTTATATGCCCGAAACCAGCAACCACCCCAAAACCATTTCCATGGGCTGGCGACCCGAACATGGCATCATTGACTGGGGATGGTATGGATATAACGAAGGTCTCTTTCTGTATATTCTTGCCGCAGGAACAGGCATGGAAAATGTGCTCCAAAGTTATGATGCATGGTTAGCAACCTACAAATGGCAAACTCCCTACGAAGGTCTTCCACATGTGGCATTTCCTCCTTTGTTCGGACATCAGTTCTCACATGCATTCATCGATTTCCGCGGTCTGGCTGACCCTTACATGAAAGAAAAAGGAATTGATTACTTCGAAAACTCACGAAGGGCAACCCTTGTGCAACAGCAATATGCCATAGAAAACCCCCATGGATGGGAAGGTTACGGAGAATTCTGCTGGGGCATTACTGCCTCCGACGGACCCGGAGAAGAATATAATTTTGATGACAAGGAATTCCTGGGCTATGCAGGAAGAGGAGCCGCGGGACCCGAATATAACTACTTTGACGATGGTACCATTGCTCCTTACGGATCGCTTTCTTCACTTCCGTTCGCTCCTGAAATTGTTTTTCCTACCATAAGATCAATGTTAGAAATAAGTGGCGATAGTATCTGGGGCCCTTACGGATTCTATGATGCTTTCAACTACACGGCAGGCTGGGTCAATGATGATTTTATTGGTGTGGCACAAGGGCCAATGCTGATAATGATTGAAAACTTCAGAACAGGTCTGGTTTGGAATTATGTTATGAAAGATCCTGTAATTGAAACAGGTCTGGAACTGCTGGGTTATGAATATCTTGACTGATAGTACCGTTTTTAACCCAGAACTGATCAGGCTTCTTGCAGTAAATTACTACAAATCAATATTGAACCCACAATAATGAAATATTGAATTGATGAACCAGCATAAAACTGATAATAGCCCCGGCAACAAGAGCGAAGATCGGATCGGGTTTTCGCAACTGGCAGCATTTGGCTCAGGAGGGATCATTCCTATTGCCTTGTTTAATATTGCCGGAATCCTGGTAGGTTTAATGGGAAATATTAGCCTGGGGCTTAGTGCTTTCTGGCTGGGAGTTATTCTTATCATACCACGTTTGTGGGATGCAATATCTGATCCCATCATCGGTCACTTATCTGACAATGCACGCACCCGCTGGGGCCGCCGCCGGCCATTCCTTCTCCTGGGAGGTATCCTGGTGGCTGTATTTTTTGTGGCCATGTGGTGGATTCCCAAGGGCGATATGGTTCGGGTATGGTTCCCGAGCGAAGCAGGATTCCAGGCTTTTCAGCTTGTGTATATCCTCATCATGCTGCTGCTGTTTTTTACAGCATGTACAATCTTTGAAATTCCCCACGGTGCGTTGGGAATGGAAATGACATCCGACCAGCATGAGCGCACACGTTTATTCAGCGCTAAAAGTTTTGTGGGAAATCTCTTTGCCATGAGCACTCCCTGGCTTTTTGCACTTGCCAGCATGGAGTTCTTCAAAGGACCGGGTGGCAATGAAGCCGATGGAATGCGCTATGTTTCCATTCTGGTTGCAGCAATCCTGATTCCTTTATCGTTCTGGTGGTTCTTCTCTTTACGCGAACCAGGTTTCAAAAGGGTTGTAAAACAGGAAAAGACCCCCTTCTGGAAAGACATGAAACATGTCGCCACTAATAAAAACTTTATCAAACTCACGTTAACCATATTCACTCTGGCCATGGGGTTCAATTTTGTGAACCTATTGGGCTCATATATCCCTATCTTTTATATTTTTGGTGGCGATAAGGTTGCAGGAGCATACCTGCTGGGAATCAATGGTACGGTATGGGCAGTTACAGGCCTGCTGGCTGTTTTTCCACTAAACTGGATCGGACCAAAAATCGGAAAACGAAAAACACTTATTCTCGCAATCGGGCTAATGGCAACGGCACAATTATCCAAGATAATTTTTTACAACCCCAACTATCCTTACCTGATCGTTATCCCTACGATGCTTCTTTCCGCAGGAATGTTATTCTTCTTTACCCTGGGTGCATCAATGGTGGGTGATATTTGTGACGAAGACGACCTTAACACCGGCCAACGTACAGAGGGCAGTTTCTATTCAATATTCTGGTGGTTCATTAAAATGGGTACAGCACTGGCCAGCTTTGTGGCAGGAGCTTTAATAGTTTTTACAATGTTTGATCAAACCCAGGTTACAAGGGTAGATGGCATTGAGGGGAGCATCAGGGAAATGAGAGCCACAGTTCAGTCATATCAGGATAAAAAAGCAGAAACAGGAGCAATGTTTATTCAAACAGATGATATAATATCTCAAACAGCAGAAGCATTCAAAGAATCTGAAGAATACCTGGTTTACCTTGAAAAAGAACTGGCCCGCGGCCCGGAACCCTCTGAACAGAACGAGCAATTAAACGCTCTGAGAAAAGAAACACTTACACAAGCTATCGATAACACACGATCCGTTATTGAAGAATTGAAATTATTGCAGGATTATCTGTTTTCAACCGACCCACAGATTATTGAATCAGAAATGGATTCACTATCAAAAAGGGTAATAACTTTTTCACTTCAAATCAAACTCATAAAAGCAAGAGTAAATGCCTATCATCTCCGATCGCATCTGCACACCCGTCAAAAAGAAGCCGAGAAAAGCGAAGATCATTACCGGGATCTGTGGTTCCAGGTTTCTGATATTGATGAAAGACTGGCTGAGTTTGACACATCTGAATCGCTTGAATCTCTCGAAAACGAGCTCACTTTCCTTGAGGAAAATATCGTTGCCCTGAAAAGGCAATCACCATATACCTTACTGATGATGAGAGTGGTTGAAATTGGTTTGCCAATCTTGCTGAGTATTTTTTCGTTTTTATTCATTACAAGATATTCCCTTACTGAGCAAAGATTACAGGAAATCAAAATGCTTCTGAAAAAAAGAAATCTTGAACGTTCAGAATAAAAAACATTACTGCTGAATCTATTAAGCCATGAACAGTTTAACCAAATGAAATGACTTTACAGATAAAAGGACATAATTTTTACTTCAATAACCGTAAGGTATTTTTAAACTCGGGTGAGATCCATTATTTCAGGATCAAACGCGAGCTTTGGAAAACTCACCTGATAGCAGCAAAAGAAGCGGGTTTAGGCGCAGTATGCACCTATGTACCATGGGGCTGGCACGAATCTGTTCAGGGTGTTTTTGATTTTGATGGCCGTTCGCAACCTGAGCGTGACCTGACGGGCTGGCTGGAACTATGCCGCTCAATCGGGCTAAACTGCATTCTTAAACCAGGACCATACATACTTGCAGAGTATCGTGGAGCAGGCTTACCTGACTGGTTTCTTGATAAATATGATGACGATGTGAGAATGCGAAACAGTAAGGGAGAAAAGGTTGCAAGCGAAGGTGTTAATCTTTTTCATCCCGTTTATTTGGAGAAAGTAACCTTATGGTATGACCAGATCATGCCCCTGATCAGAAAATACGAAGTCAGCCGGGGCGGACCGGTAATGATGATGCAGATATGCAATGAGATTGGTCTCTTTTCATGGTTGGCCCATCAGGCAGATTATGGAGGAAATGTACGTGAACATCTTATTAAATGGGCTGAAGAAAAGTACTCTGAAATAGACCAACTCAACCTGATTTGGGAAACTCAATATAAACACTTCAATGAAATTGAACTGCCGCCTGATGTTGAAAAGCCATTTGCATCCAAAGGTGATCGCGCACGGGATTATGACTGGCATTTTTTCTGGAGATCTTATTATGCAGATTATCTGAAACTGCTTGCTGGCATGGCTCGGGAAAGAGGCGTTACTGTGCCGTTTTATCACAATCTCCCGGGCTGGATATACGGCCATGGTTATGAGTTCCCTGTAAATATAACCATGTACGATGAGCTTTACGGTGACAAGAGTGATATCATTTTTGGAGTAGATCATATACCTGAATTTGTTTCTCACCGCAATATGCACGACGACCGCATCATCAATGATATAACTGCTGCTATGCAGGGAAATAAGCCATTGTTTGCAGCAGAATTTCAAAGTGGTTCACGCGAGTACCATGTTGTTACAAGCCCACGCGAAATGGAGCTTTTCTATAAGGCAAGTATTGCAAACGGACTTACCGGCTGGAATTATTATATGTTCTCACAGGGCCGAAACCCTGACCGAAAGGGCTACTCAGGCGACACCTTTTACTGGTTTAATCCTCTAACGGCAGAAGGTGAACGCACCAGTGCATTTCCACTTGTAAAAAAAATGAGTAGTATTATTGGCACTCTTGAACCTATCATTACAGAAGCTAAAAGAAAGGCTGATGTTTGTGTACTTTTCTATCCTCCTTATTATACGAGTGAACTGGAAAGACCTGAAAAAGGGGCCAGCGGACTTGATTTTGTTGCTGCAGCTATTCGACGTCCGGCCTATTTTGACGGGCTGCTTAAAGCATTGCAGATTCTCAATATCGACTATGATATGTTTGATCTTACAAAAATCAGTAGCAAGGGCCTGCAATCATATAAACAGGTATGGGCTTTCTGCACTGACGAAATGGATGCCGGCGATCAACAGGCTCTGGTTGAATATGCTAAAGATGGGGGCAACCTGGTAATATTTCCACACCTCCCCGGCCGCGAGATATCCCAGCAACCATGCAATATTTTGTGCGATGCGATTAAGATATGGCCAACAGGTAAGGAGATTGTTGACTCGCCACTTGTTGATATTTATGACATGAAAGATATCAAATGTGCCAATCCTCAGATCACATATTCTGAAGAATCCTTGAAGGAAGCAGAAATAATTGCAAAAACACTAACCGCCAAACCCTGCGGATTTAAAACACGCTTGGAGAAAGGAACCATTCTTCATCTGGGTACATGGCTGGGATTTGATACTGAAGGGCATAAACCGGTTTATGAAACCATTGTCAGAAATTCGGGGGGGAAATTAAGCCACGCATCGGCCAGCACACACAACATAACAGTCAGACAACGATTTACCCGTAATAATAAGGCTTTTTTATTTGCAGGAAACTATTATAATGAAGAACAAACCGGAAAGGTAACATATACTCATCCTGAAACCGGTGAAATTGTTCACATACCCTATCTGAAACATGAGATGCTCTGGCCGGCACTGTATGCATTTATAAGCCCAGTTTGTTTTGATGTTACCCATGACATAAAAATCCTGCATACAACATCAGATATTCTTTCTTTTGAGAAAAATGAAAATGAATTTACTATTAAACTTTCAGGAGATCGTGACTTGATTGGAGAGATCGTTTTTGAAGGAAAAAACTCCGATAAAATTGCTTCTGCAACTATTGATAATACGCCTGTTAATATTACAAGGCAGGCAAAACGTTGCATAATTAATTACGCTCACAGGCATAAAAAAGAAATGGAACTTAAAGTTAAATTTGGCTAAATGTATATTCAGAATTCACATGGTTTAAAAATCAACTTTCTTGATAATGGTTCCATAAGGGACATTGAAGCTGATCCTATCAGAATCAGCATGAGGAAAGCTACTGCATTTTCAGCTTATGGGGCAAATATATATGTAAGAAAAAGATCCGGTACTTTAAACTATACTGCTTTAACAGGTCCGGAAAGTAAAAGCATTTTCAGCATTTCAAACAATACTTATTCAGCCATGGGTGCCTGGGAGGGTATTGAATACGAATGCAGTCTGCGTCTTTCAGACAAAAGTATGAGCTGGCAATTTGCTGTAAGTTTAAAAAATCTTACTGAGAAAGCCATTGAAATTGATCTGTTTTATGTTCAGGATACAGGACTTAAACCAGTAGATTCAGCATTAATAAACGAATTATACGTAAGTCAATACCTGGAAAGACGAGTCCTGGCAGATGAGCAATACGGACCTGTGGTTTTTTGCAGGCAAAACATGAAAGAGTCTGTTGGCAATCCCTGGGTAATGATTGCAAGCAAAAATGGTTCTGCTGCTGCAAGTACCGATGGAATGCAGTTTTACGGAAGATCATACAGAAAAACCCGAGTCCCCGAGGGGCTGTTAAAAGATAAGGCCGGAGGTGAATGTGCCGGTGAATCTTCTGTACTTGTTCTGCAGGAAAAGCCCTTTATACTCGCTCCTTCCAAAATCAAAAGCATTGGTTTCATTGGTACATATATGCACAACCATCCGATGGCAACATCAGAAAAGGATTTAATCAGAATTCCTGAACTGATGAGCGAATTTGATAGTGCATCACCACCCGTTTTAAATAAGAAAACTCTGAGATCTGCCCGTAATCTCTTCAATACTTCACAATTTTTACCGGTTCATGATATGACGGATAAGGAAATTGAAGATTTTTTCGCTACAGAAAGAAGGCATACG
>CAYXIT010000012.1:51966-54046 GCA_964465275.1 uncultured Bacteroidales bacterium
TTTTCCACCCTGTATATCAATATGGTCCGGGCCGGGGAAAGCTCGGGAACACTGGAAATCGTATTGACCCGGCTGGCCGACATCACCGAACGATTGGAAAGATGGTACAATGTGGAAATTATATTCACGGATAAGGAAATTGAAGATTTTTTCGCTACAGAAAGAAGGCATACGGAAAAAGATGATAATAAGTTACTGTCGTTCTTTTCCGGCACAGGCAATCATGTTGTAACTGCCAGAAAGGAAATACTGGCAGACCGGCAGCACGGACATATACTGCAGGCCAACAATAAGCTGGTTCCTGATGAAAGCATAATGTCAACCAATCCTTTCGCCTTTGGGGTTTTTAACTCGCATATCACCCAGGGCAATACCAATTTTAATGTATTATTATCTATTAACACCAGCCCCTTTAATCTTACATGCGAATCCGGGCAACGAATGTTTGTAAAGATCGAAGATAAGTGGTTTTTACTTGGAGTACCATCAGCATTTGAAATGGGATTGAGTCATTGCCGGTGGATCTATAAAACCGAAGGCCATATTTTCCAGATTCGTACCTGGACTTCAAAAGAATCTCCCCAGATAAATACAGATTTCAGGGTGCTTTCAGGTAATAATGTTGACCTGTTGATCACTCATGATTTTGATCCCATCAATAGCTGGAGAGTTTCTGAAGGTTCTTCACCAAATGAATTTGTGGTAAAACCTGCGTTTGACAGTATGATTGCTGGAAGATTTCCCAAAGCCAGGTTCAGAATATTGATTCAAAGTAGAAAATCAAAGTTCACAGCAGGCTCTGATTCATTTCTATACAAAGATGATGAATATTCCGCAGACTCCCTGTTTGTTCTGGATGTAAGAAATACCAGTAATTTTTGCATGAGCTTTATCGGGGAAATTACTTCTCCTGCAAGCCCGGTTATTATTAACGATGAAAACCAACAGTTTACTGCTGATTTCAGAGAATCGCAAAACATTTGGAAAGAACTTTCCAATGGGCTCCAAATTAGCGGAAACCACAGAGATATCGGGGCTTTTCAGGAGATACTCCCCTGGTATGGCATGAATGCCCTGATTCATTATCTTACACCTTACGGGCTGGAGCAATTTGGCGGAGCTGCATGGGGTACACGTGATGTATCTCAGGGCCCGATTGATTTGCTGCTTCATATGGGTAAATACGAAGAAGCGAGACAGGTATTGAAGATCATCTTCTCCAACCAGAACGAAGATGGCGGATGGCCCCAATGGTGGATGTTTGACAGCTACTCACACATCAGGGCAGATGATGCCCATGGTGACGTGGTTTACTGGTGTATCATCGCTCTTGGCAGTTATATAAAAATAACAGGCGATACACAGTTTTTAGATGAAGTCCTACCCTATTTCAATGAAAATAAAACTGACTATCCCCAAAAAACACCTTTAAACGAACACCTGGACCGGCTGATAAAAATGATTACAGATTCTTTCATTCCCGGTACTTCACTGGTACCTTTTGGCGGAGGTGACTGGAATGATTCATTGCAACCCGTGAGCAAAGACCTGGCTAAAAGAATGATCTCCAGCTGGACCGTACAAATGAATTACCAGGCATTTGATCAACTCTCACAGGTTTACGATTTAACAGGCTATCATGATAAGGCCCGGCAGTTAAATCATATTTGTGAAAATATAAAATCCGATTTTAACAACTACCTGGTTAAAGATGAAATCGTTGCAGGATATGGACTTACCGAAACGGATGGTAGCATTAGCGTTTTACTACATCCTTCTGATAAAACAACCGGTATCAAATACTCTGTTCTTCCGATGAACCGCGGCATAATCAGTGGAATTTTTACACCTGAACAAGCTGTTAAACACCAGGAGATTATTGAAAAACATTTGAAAGGACCTGATGGCGTGCGGCTTATGGATCGACCGCTAAAATACAGGGGGGGCATACAAAAGATCTTTCAGCGGGCAGAAAGCAGCACCTTCTTTGGGCGGGAAATCGGACTTATGTATATTCATGAGCATATCAGGTATGCCGAATCTCTTGCCATTGCTGGTAAACCGGAAGCTTTTGTAAAAG
>CAYXIT010000013.1:0-1044 GCA_964465275.1 uncultured Bacteroidales bacterium
AAGGTGTATTTTCACCAGAAGTTGCAACTAAAACAGTTGATGGTATTTACAATGGAATTGATAAAGCATTTTCAGACCCAAAATATCTCCGTTCAAGAGAGGGTAAGACATGGATGAAAAAAGTTGCTATCAGAGTTGTAATAACAACAGGTTGAACCCAATACGGTTTAGGGAAAACTCCTGTTAAAACCATCGTTATAAGCAGGACCAAATAAATTCGTATCATTCTTATTTTTCCAAACAAAGAGAGATTTATTGCACTTTTGGAAGAATTTCAAGAGTGGCTGTTTAAATCACATATAATAAGTGCGCTATACAGCACTTTTTACTACAGATGGTTAGAAAAAGTAACCACCCTCCGGGGGGGCAAATCAAATATTTGGCCTGATGTATAGGTTTTCACAAACTTTAAATTGTGGCCGGCACGGGCATCGGTGAGATAAATGTTCATGTTTTCTGATGCAGGAAGGTCTTTCAGGATGATTTTTACAGGGATGGTGTTTTGGGTATAATTGATCAATACGGCAGTGGCATTGGTGCCATCGGGCGAAACAAATGCTGTTGCCATCACATTATCGAGTGTTGCTTCATCGGTTCGCCCGTCGTTACGTGCCACTGCCACCCGTTGCATCCCCGGGCGCACAAATCGGGAAAAATTGCCCAGTGCCCATAACCATTTGGAGTCGTAAATAGCGCCATCCATTTTATTGTAATCGGTATATACCAGTCCATCTTTATAGTCGTAGGGTGATACGGCCAGCCACCATTGCCAGGCATTGGCGCCGCCTATCACCAGATCAGAGAAGACAACCCTGGCTGCATACAGGGCAGTAGGCATGCCCAAATCCCGGCCATTACCATTGATTTCGCTGTTATTTTCCAGCACACAGTATTCTGTCATCCAGAATTCCAGGGGCGTTGAGTGGTTGTCTATTATGTTCTTCAATGATTTCCTCACGGTACTCATATCATTGACCGGGAAGGTGGTGAAGTAGCTGTGGCCTGCCACCTTGGGTGCCATATGCGACAGGTTTCCAATATAAT
>CAYXIT010000013.1:1072-18857 GCA_964465275.1 uncultured Bacteroidales bacterium
CCTCTTCCGGGTCGATCGTGCTGGTCGTACAGGTAAACCAATGTTGCTGCTTCGGGTATTTCGAGCAGGGTTTGCAGGTTGTATTCTTGCAGTTTCTGGTTGATGATACGGGTAACAGCAGCAATTTCGCTGTTTTGTGCGGGTGTGCCTTCCTGGCCACTGTTGGTCCAGTCCCATTGGGGTTCATTGAAAGGGCTCAGATAGTCAAGCCTGATCTGGTCGTTTTCTTCCAACTGCATCACCACCTGGGCGAGGTATTCGGCAAAGGCGCTGTAATTTTCCTCGGGCAGGTTGTAATTATCCGGATCGGAAGAGTAAGCCCGCCCGTTTTTGGTTAAATAAACGGGCGGGCTGTTCACAAAACCTATCATTGTTTCTACACCATGCTGTTGAGCTGCATTCATAAACCAACGTTGTCCCTGGTGAGCGGTCCAGTCGTAGGTATCTTCACTTGTCATGAACGACTCGGCCCGGCGCCATTCATCATTTATACCACTCCCGGCACCCTGCCAGGCACTACCACCACCTATATTGAACCGCCATGCTGTTAATCCGATTCCTTTGGGAGATCCTTCAGTATCTGTTTCCATGCTAAATAACCATTCGGCGATTTGTTCCCGCTTCTCAAGGGGCCAGTTTTTTCCCACAAACTGTGTGCTCCACGCATCGGAAGCACCAAAATTATGGATGGTTTGCCGGGTTTCATTCCCCTGAACAGTTATTTCAAGGTATTCTGAACCGGTAGGATCGGGATTGTCTTCGGCAGTGCATGCTGCTAAAGCAAGAATGAAGGTTAAGGCAGCGAAAAGGTTCATGATAATTACAGATGAATAGTTCTTTTTGATCATTTTTTTATTTTTTAGATACCGGCAAGATGAAAGGGGTAATGGTAAAAGAATAACTGTAATTATCCTCCAAAAGTTTATATTGCTCGTGTACATCATTGCCCCAGCTGTTGTCGCCACCCACACCTCTTTGCTTCAGGTCGATATTGACCTCAGTAAGGTTGCGGAAAGGTATCTGGTAATAATGGGTAAGGTTGTTTCCCAGGTCGTCGAGTGTAAAATGGTACGTGCTGGTATTGAGCAGGTTGGAGTCAGATGCAGCAACTTTGATCCCCCATCCCTCTTCGTTGTAAACTTTCATCCATCTTACATGGGTTTTGTTACCACTTTCCTGTGGGAAAGGGTACGGGGTATGCTGGTCGATCACCTTACCCCGGTAAACATCTACCATTGCAGCAGACCGCCTGTCCTGGTAGGTTTCGAAAGGCCCTTTACCAAACCATTCCACACGATCAAATTCGCCAGGCATTACCAGGTTCATACCGAAACGTGGAAGTTCGGGCAGATCTTCCGCTCCTTTTGAAAAATTCACTTCCACATCAATGCTTCCGTCACCTTTCACAGTATAATTTACATTGTATTGCGACTGGTTGGGATTGATCTGGGAGATGACCTCAACCCGGTATATTCCATCCGATATTTTTTTGGTTTCCAGGCTGGTGAGTTCGCGGTTTTCCTGCACATTTTTCCAGACATGTGTGCGTTCGTGCATATTGTTGCCCAGGTCGTTGCTCGTAGGAACACGCCAAAAGTTGGGTTGAAGTTCACGCTTCACCAGGTCCCTGCTGCGGAACTTCCAGTGCGACAGATTGCCGGTTTCTTTGTTGAATGCAATGGTAAAGTCATTTCCATGGAAAAAGAGGTGGTTGTCATTTTCGTTAAAGGACACTGCAGGAAAGTCTGTTGATTCAGATGATATCATTTCTTTTACCGGAAGAAGGATTTGCTCTGTGGCAATTGTATGGCCTTCTTTCAGCAAACCTTTATCGTCTTTCAGGTGTACAGTTAGGTTGAGGAAGTATTCTTTACCAGGTTCCTGTTCCAGATTTGCCGGTATTTGGATGCTTCTTCTTTCACCTGGCTGCAAGGGGTTTTGGGCAAAGGATAATTCGCCATTGTCAACGGTTTCTCCTTCCGATTGTATCTCATATTTAAAAATGAATGGATCGGATGTAAGAAAGTAATGCTCGTTATACACTTCAATTTCCATTTTGTTGAGATCAACGGGCGTAAACCAGAAATCCTGGTAAACCTTTTTCACTTCGTGGAGTGCGGGTTTGGGGCTACGGTCGGCAAATACGATACCGTTGAGGCAGAAATCCCTGTCGGATGGTAGATCCTGCGGGCCAAAATCGCCACCATAGGCAATGTAGGGTGTGCCAGTGGGAGTTTGCTGAAGCAATCCCTGGTCTTTCCAATCCCAGATATAGCCACCTTGTAGTTGTGGTTCGCTTCTGATCAGGTTCCAGTAATCCACCAGGTTGCCATTGCTGTTGCCCATGGCGTGCATGTATTCGCAAAGGATGAGCGGGCGGGTATCATCCTTTTCCAGGAATTGCTCTATTTCGGGAATGCGCAGGTACATGGGTGCTACTATATCAGTATAATCCTCCAGCCAGGCCTGCTCATACTGAACGGGCCGAGTGGGGTCCTTTTCCTTCAGCCATTCATAAAGCTTCCGGAAATTTTCACCTTGCCCCGCTTCATTGCCCAATGACCAGGTGATGACTGACGGATGGTTTTTATCCCTTTGAACCATGCGCTCAACCCGGTCGAGTTTGGGTGCATACCATTGGGGGTCGCGTGCAAGGATGTTGTTCATGGCATACCCATATTCGGGGATGTCGTAAACGCCCAATCCGTGAGATTCGATATTGGCTTCGTTGATCACATAAAAACCATACCGGTCGGCCAGTTCGTAGAAATAAGGATCGTGCGGATAGTGCGCCGTGCGGATGGCATTGATATTATGCTCTTTCATGATCCGCAGATCTTCCTCCACATCCTCACGGGTGAGTGTTTGCCCGGTGATATAATTGTGCTCATGGCGGTTTACTCCTTTGAAAAGTACGGGTTTACCATTTACCAGCACCTGCCGGTTTTTGACCTCAATGGTCCTGAAACCGGTGTAGATCGACCGGATGTCGTGAATATTTCCCCTGGCATCGGATAACGTGATCAATACTTTGTAAAGGTTGGGCTCTTCGGCACTCCATGCTTTCACATTGTTGATCCTTCCTGAGAAAGAGACATTTTCATCCTTCATCGGTTGGTTGCGTTGCCATACTACTTCGCCATTTTCATCCATAATCTCCACCTGCACCTGTTGATTTTCAGCAGCACCTGACAGTTTAATAGCAATGTCCACTTCACCGCGGGTGAAATTGCGCGAAAGACCAGACTTTACAAAGAAATCGGCGATATGGTTCTGATTTCGGGCATAGAGGTAAACATCGCGCTGGATGCCGCTCAGTCGCCACATATCCTGTCCTTCAATATAACTGCCATCCGACCAGCGGTACACTTCCACAGCGAGTTTGTTTTCGCCGGTAACAAGTTTATCGGTAATATCAAATTCGGCAGGCAATTTGGAGTCCTGCGAATAGCCCACAAATTCTCCGTTTAACCACACATTCATGGCAGAGTTGACGCTGCCAAAATGCAGGATCACTTCACTACCATCCCAATTAACAGGGACCTCGAAATGGGTTACATAAGAGCCCACGGGGTTGTAGCTGTGTGGGATGTTAGGTGGATCCACATCAAAGGGATACTGTACGTTCACATAAATGGGTGTGCCGTAGCCATGCATCTGCCAGTTGGATGGCACCGGGATGGTATTCCAGGATTGGGCAGAAAAAGAGGTTTGGTAGAAGTTTTCCGGGCGCTGTGCGGGGTTTGGCGACCAGTGAAATTTCCATTTGCCGTTTAAGCTTTGAAACCACTCTGATGTGTCCATTTTATTCTCCATCGCTGCATCTCTATCGCGGAAAGGGAATGATGACGGATATGCCGGAAGTTTATTTACACTGAATACCGTGTGGTCTTCCCATCTCATTTTTTGCGCCAAAACATTGTTGAACCCTGAAAAAAGAAACAGGGATATAAAAATAAAAAACAAATTTTTCTGCATGTTCTATAACAGTTAAACAATCAAATTCAATAAATTTTTAATAATTGGGGTTTTGCCGGATCACACCTTCAGAGAGGTCGATCTCTATTTGCGGAATGGGGAACAAGGTGTGTACATTCACATCAAACAGTATTCCCTGGTCATTTCCTGCATCATAAGGGTCAGCGCTTTGGTTGAGGTTGTAGTTCACAAAATTTTCCATTACTTCTTTGATGCGCGGATGGTTGGGTTGTTCTATACCTTGTTGTCGTTTCAGATCGTAATACCTGTGACCTTCCATGGCGAGTTCCATTCTCCTTTCATGGTAAATATCCGTTAGTAGATCTTGCCCACTGCTGCTCAGTGGGTCTAATCCCATCCTGTTTCTTACCAGGTTCAAAGATGTGAGCGCTCCTCCTTCATTTCCATTATGATAAGCGGCTTCAGCATGAAGCAACAACAGATCAGCATACCGGAAAAGGATATGATTGAGAGGAGAGCGTTTGTGCTCTTCCTGTGCGGGTCTTTCATCGAGATCGAGAAAATATTTTCGGTTTATACGCCCGGTTTCATTCTGATTGAGTTGGGTATCATATTCCGGAAAATTTTCGCTGACATATTCCCCATGCCTGATGATGGTATGTTCTCTGCGTGGATCATCGCCCATGAACCCATCCAGGTGACTTGAAGGGGTTGCAAATCCCCAGCCGCCATCGGCCCGGCTTCGTGTAATGGTGGGCAGGGAGTTGCCAGCATCGTACAGTTCGTGATAAATGTTCTGTATCTCAAAGATGGAACCATTTCCATTGGGATTATTTGTATTCCAGACCATATGAAAAGGATCGTTGAGGTTGTATTCACCTGAATTGATCACCTGGTTGGCAATGGTTTCCGCCTCCTGCCATTCACGCTGATAAACATGAGCCCTGGCCAGGTAAGAGAGTGCTGCGCCCCTTGTTGCGCGGCCCAATTCTGCTGCTGTATGCTCAGATTTTTCTTTGAGCACTTCTGCGGCATCCTGCAAATCGGTTTCTATTTGTTGCCAAACATCCTCCTCGCTGGCTCTGGGTTGTTTGGGATCATTGGCGGTAAGGGGTGTGAGCACCAGGGGAACACCTCCGAAGTTTTTCACCAGCTCAAAATAGGCAAAAGCCCTTAAAAATTTTGCCTCTGCCACAATCTGTTCTTTTAGAACATCGTCAATGGGTGCCTCAGGTACATTTTCAATCACCAGGTTGGTGCGGTAGATCTGCAGGTACGAGTACCTCCATTTGATTTCTATCCACTCATTGGAAGGGGTGATGAAAAAGCGTGCCAGGTCTCCGAAATCGCGCTGGTCGCCTTCAATGGAGTTTCCTTTAAAGGCATCATCAGAGCATATATCACCCACCAGGTAGAAGAAATCATTCTCCCACCAGTCTTCCGGGCTCAATGCGGCATAGCATCCCGAAAGGGCCATCATGGATTCCTCCTCATTGGAGAAATAGTTACTCAATACCTGGCGACCCTGTATAGGTTGCTCAAGAAAATCTTCACATCCGCTAAAAACAATTAAGAGCGCCAGGATGATATTGGTTTTGATAATTTTTTTCATGGGTTGGAAATTTTATATGTTGTGATTATGCAGATGAGGACAATAATCTCGTGTTCCCGCATAAGCTTTATGATCAAAAAAGTTAAATTGAAACATTGATACCTACCATAAAGATGCGAGGCAACGGATACTGACCCCAGTCAATACCTCTTTCCAGTGCACCGCCACCCAAGTCAGGGTCAAGTCCGCTAAACGAGCTGATGGTAAAAAGGTTTTCACCACCCACAAAGATGCGGGCATTGTTCATGTTAATCCTCTCTGTAATCGTATTGGGCAGGTTGTAACCAATCTGGAATGATCTCAGACGGAGGTATGAACCATCCTCAATGTAGTAGTCAGAATATCTGAAATTCTGGTTGTTATCCACTGCAGCCAGCCGGGGTTGTGCATTGGATGAACCAGCACCGTTCCATGCATCCTCCATGATGCCGGCGTATGAGTTGTAAACACCATTTCCTGCATGTGTGTAAGGTTTGATAGCATTGAGTACATCGTTTCCATAGGTTCCGTTGAAAAGCACATTCATATCAAAGGCACGGAATCTAACATTAAAGAAAAGGCCATAACTGAAATCGGGTTCCGGGTTTCCGATCATGGTACGGTCGGCATCGTCGATCCTGCCATCTCCGTTTATGTCCACAAACCTGAAATCACCAGGTTCTGCATTAGGTTGGATGATATTACCGAATTCATCGGTGTAGTTGATCACGTCCATTTGGTTTTGAAAAATACCATCAGTTACCCATCCGTAAAAAGCGCCTGCAGTTTCACCCTTAGCTGTCCTGGTAAGCATATTGAGCCGCTGGTGGTTTCCTGCCAGTATCTCTTCACCAAAAGCCATCCTGTCCATTACACTACGCGCCCTGGAAAGATTGAGATTTGCGTTGATGTAAAGATCTCCGGTAACCTGCTTTTCGTATGATGTAACCAGTTCGATACCTTGCGTACTCAGTCTTCCCACGTTTGCCCAGGGATAGCTGAATGCTGCACCCAGGTAAAGTGGTATAGACATTTGCATGAGCATATCTTCCGATTGTCTTTCAAAATAATCCAGTGAGAATGAGAGCGACTGGTTGTAAATCCCAAAATCGAGACCCAGGTTGAAATCTTCCACTGTTTCCCAGATGAGGCCTGAGTTGCCCACGGTGGCGGGTGCCATGCCCAGATTGAGCAACTGATCGGCGCCAAAAACGTAAACGGTTCTGCCCAGTGTGGTGAGCAACGCATTATTCCAGATATCCTGGTTACCAACCTGGCCCCATCCTGCGCGGAATTTGAGTTGCGACAACCAGTTCACACCGTTCAGGAAATCCTCGTCGTGAATATTCCAGGCACCGGAAACGGCAGAGAAATATCCCCAACGGTTTTCTTCTGCAAATCTGGATGAACCATCGGCCCGGAAAGATGCGGTAAAGAGGTATTTGTAATTGTATGAATAATTGATCCTGGCAAGGTAGGATAACTGCGTGTTTCTTTCATTCACACCATCAGCCCAATAACCGGTGGTAGCTGCTTCGAGGTACCTGAAATGGGGTTGATTTCCCGGCAGCTCGTTTCCGCTGGCATTCAGAGTGCGGTGTTCAAAACTTTCCATGGTAAAACCGGTTGTGGCTTTTAAAACGTGGTTGTCGTTTCTGAAAGCGTAGTGGAGCAGATTGTTCCATGTGTAGTTGGTACGGTTGTTATGCGTTCTGCCAACAGAGTTAATATCCAACCGGTCGGTGGGTTCAATGTAATAATCGGGAGAGAACCAGTTATTTTCCCAGTTGCTGAGATAAAATGCAAATTTGGATTCAAAAGCAAACCCCAATCCGGCATCTACATTGGCAAAAACGTTACCTACTGCCCTCAGGTAGTTGGTTTTACTGAAGCTCCTGGCCAGATTACCCATGGGGTTGGCGATATCGGTACGAGTGGTGGGATGAAAGATGCTGAATTCATTTTTCCCTTCCTGCTCGTATTCAGGCAGGTAAACAGGTATGATGGGTTCGGCGCGCATCACATCCCATACCAGGTTGGGTCCGTTATCGGTAACATCCCTGCTAAGGTTAAAATTTTCTCCAATGGTGATGCGATCATTGATTTTAAAATCGGTATTCAGTCTGAGTGTTATTCTCTGGTAATCACCTCCCTTAACAATACCTTCCTGATCGAAATAAGATAATCCGGCGGATACCTTCAGGTCATCAGTTCCCTTGTTAATATTTAAAGAGTAATTTTGCGACAGTGCAGGTTGCGTTGCCTGCTCCCACCAATTTGTACCTGTACCAAAAACAGCCGGATCGGCAAAAGGCGCGGCTTGTCCTGAATTGAGAGCAGCCTGGTTAGCAATCATGGCATACTCAGTGGCATTGGCCAGGTCGGGGGTTTTGGCTGTTGTGTTCAAGCTGGTGGTGGCATCCAGCACAATGGATGTTCTTCCTTTTGTTGCTTTTTTAGTTTCGATGATGATCACACCATTGGATGCACGCGATCCAAAAATGGCAGCTGATGAGGCATCTTTCAAAACCTGAACACTCTCAATATCCTTGGGGTTCAGCCAACTGATAT
This sequence comes from uncultured Bacteroidales bacterium, assembly GCA_964465275.1. Classification (GTDB taxonomy): domain Bacteria; phylum Bacteroidota; class Bacteroidia; order Bacteroidales; family UBA7960; genus SKVR01. The sequence goes on from CAYXIT010000013.1 coordinate 9,174, forward strand.
CGTCCAGCGGCACATCATCCACCACATACAAGGGGCTGTTGTTATTGATGGTTGAAATACCTCTCACAAGCACATTGGCCTGCGCCCCGGGAGCACCGCTGTTGGATGATACCTGCACACCTCCCAGTAATCCCTGAAGCGCCTGGGTAACATCAGATACATTGCGACGTGCAAGTTCTTCACCATCCACTGCAGAAACAGCTCCTGTGAGATCCGCCTTTCGAACAGTTCCATATCCTACCACCACCATCTCTGTGAGGGTTTCAATGGATGCCATAAGTTTCACATTGATCACCGACTGACCTGCCACCTCAATTTCTTCTGTGAGAAATCCCACAAAAGAGAATTTAAGTACAGGGTTTTCGAATCCGGAAACGTTAATAGAATAGTTTCCATCCAAATCAGTCACAGTTCCCGTGTTGGTTCCTGCTATCACTATTGTTACTCCAGGCAGAGGTTCACCCGATTGACCATCAGTTACCAGTCCAGAAACCTCTCCGGGATTTTGACCATTTGCCAATGGCAGCGACAACCAAAAAAGCATGATGATCATGATTATCTTAAAATTGAATTTTTCCATCTTCATAAATAATATTTAAGATTTAAGGGTAATTGAACAGATAAGAAACCGTATTTTATGATCTACAAATCTAATTCATCAGAAATAACTTTTCATGTGGTATTTTGTCCAATCTTGCTCTGTATTTGTGCCAATGGTATGCGAAATGATTTCTTTGTCATATTGACCCTGTGAATGAACAAAATACCCCCTGTTCTTAACAATCTGTCTATACAGGCGATACTTCTTTTTTGATTAATTTTGAAAGCAAAAAGTTATTGAAAAATATTCGGACATATCTTTTTATCATTTGCTCCTGGTTAGTTGTTCAGTCAGCTTTTGCCAGTGATGATTATTACTTTCGTGCCATCAGGATGAAGGATGGACTGCCGGGAAGTACCATTAATACAATTGTGCAGGATTCGCTGGGTTTTTTATGGATAGGAACCAATGATGGTTTGTGCCGATACGATGGTGCGGGGTTTCGGATCTTCCGGCATCACAATTACGATACTTCCAGCCTTTCTCACAACGATATACAGCAACTATTTATTGATCAGGAGCAGAATCTTTGGGTGATGACTGCAAATGGATTGAACGTGATTGATCTGAAAACCCATGAGATCAGCAGGGTGGTGCCGGGCGCAAACTCTGTACCTGACAATTCCACCATTGCCATGGTACAAACACTTGCCGGCAAATATATGGCTGCATCCTATTACAATGGTATCAGTATTTTTCAGGAACTAAACGGGGAGTTCAGTTACCTGAATGATACACTTAATGATCTGGCACAGCTACGTTCATTGAATATCAACGATATGTTGCTTTATAACGACTCACTTCTGGTGATTGGTTATCGTGATGCAGGAATTGATCTTTACAACATCCGAAACCATCAGATCAGGAGTCTTTCGGAAATAACCGGCGAATGGTTGCCTTCCTCCCAGGTAAGTTCACTTGCCAGGGGTCTTAATGATCGCATCTGGATTGGTACCAACAACGGGATAGCCTGCTATGATATATCAGAGCAAAAATTGTGGAACTTTACTCCTGGTGCAGATCAGGCTGGTTTTGTTGTGGACAGGGACATAGTTTCACTGGAAGCATTTGATGGAAAACTATGGATAGGCACCCGCAATGAGGGTTTGGTAGTCGTGAATGAAATGGATATACTGAACAGAGAAGAGCAGGCTGAATTTTCGCACTACAAACCTGGTCTGGAGCCAGGTAGTTTATCTTACCGGACCGTTTCTGTTGTTTTTCATGATAACCGCTCGCAGGTGTGGATCGGAACCCATGGAGGAGGGATCAACTTTGCCGAAACATTCAGTAAAAGGTTTGGACATCTGCGTAATGTTCCGGGAACTGCTAAAACACTGTCATACGAAAAAGTTTGGGGCATCACAGCAGATGATTCTGGTAATATATGGGTAGGAACGGACGGTGATGGCGTAAATGTGTGGAAACCTGGAAGAGGAGTAATTGCCCATTTTAAAAATATTCCGGAAGATCCCACCTCGTTGAGTGACAATGCAGTGATCAGCGCTTATAGTGACCAGAAAGGAAGAATATGGTTGGGAACCTACCAGGGTGGATTGAATCGTTTCGTGGAAGAAACAGAAAGTTTTCTCCGTTACCAGGCTCCCGATCATCTTCCTGTAAACGATGTTCGTACCATCTATGAAGATCCTTATCAAAATCTCTGGATCGGACTGAACCAGGGTGGTGTAATGCGCTACGATGAAGAAAATGAAACATTCAGGGCTGCAAACAATCTCGAAATGTACGACGTAAGGGCAATCTATTATCATGGGGGGAAACTCTGGATTGGGACCTATGGGCAGGGGCTTATCAAATACGATCCTGAAACCACCGCAGTGCAATTATATAACACCTGGACAGAACCATCACCCTTCCCATTCCATACCATTTTTTCAATTACCTCTATCCCTGATGAGGAAAATCTGATATGGCTTGGATCAAGCGATGGAGGATTATACTCATTTGACACAAATACTAAGCAGTTTACAGAATTTTCGGAAACAGACGGATTATCTAATAATAAAATACATGCTATTTTGCCTGATACGGAAGGTAATTTGTGGGTGAGCACCAACCAAGGCATATCTATGTTCGATACCAAACAAAAGCTCTTTAATAACTACGACTGGAACCGTGGTGTTCAGTCTGATGAGTTTCATAACGGTTCTGCCGTGATAACCCGCGATGGCTTGTTCTGCTTCGGTGGAATTGAAGGAATGAACTACTTCCGGCCGGAGAATATTCGTGCCCCCGGTCAAAAACCACGCATTCGCTTCACCGGATTGAGCATCCTTAACCGTGATGTAACGCCCATGGAATCAGATATTCTTGACAAAGCCATAGAATATCGCCCCGATATTCGTCTTAATCACCAACATGCTGTCTTCACCATCCATTTTCAGTCTCTGAATTACCCTTTTGCATGGGATTCTCAGTATTTGTATTATCTGGAAGGTTATGATAAGGAATGGAACGATGCCGGCAGGCAAAACTTTGTAACTTATCGTAACCTGCCACCGGGTGATTACACCTTCAGAGTGCGAAGTTACACCCTAGACAGTGGTGAGCTTTTCGAAGAATCAGAACTTCAGATCAGTATGGCACCACCCTACTGGAAAACCAGTATTGCCTATGTTTTGTATGTGGTTTTTGCCATCATGGGTGTGGTTACTTACATCAGGTACCGGGTAAACAGGTATAAGATAAAGAACCGTTTGCTGTATGAACAGAAACTACGAGATGAGGAGAAAAAACTTCATGAAGAACGGTTGGAGTTTTTTACCAATATCTCACATGAACTGCGCACACCTTTAACAATCATAGGTGTTGCGCTGGAGGAAATAGGGAAAAACAACAGCGCTTTTCCTGATATCAAAAAACCATTTGAATCTGCGGTTAAGAACTCCAACCGATTGCGTGAGATGATCAATAAAATACTCGAATTCAGGCAGATGGAAACCGGCGATACCAATCTGATGCTTACCAAAATACCCCTGCGATCCTATCTTTCAGAATACATCGAAGAGTTCAGGGAAATGGCCAGGCACAACAAGATCAGGCTCAAATTATCGTTGCCATTGGAGGAGATTCAGCTGTGGGCTGATCAGGATAAATTGAATATGATTCTCAATAACCTGTTTTCCAATGCATTCAAAAATACTCCTACCGGTGGTCAAATCATACTCAGTGCCGATGAACGCGATGAACATATCATCATAAAGGTAAAAGATACCGGTGTGGGTATTGAAAAGAAAAACCTGCAAAAAATCTTCAGAAGATATTACAAACTGGACAACAAGGCCACCAGTTCGGGCATTGGTCTCGCCCTCACCAGATCATTGGTCGAGCTGCACCAGGGAACTATCGAGGTTGAAAGCACCCTAGGGAAAGGAACCACTTTCATTTTACGATTCAAAAAGGGAGCTGCTCATCTTAAAGATCAAAGAGAGTTGGAGCTAACCGGAGAACAGGCAGAAAAACAAGAGAAATATGAAGATTTATCAGGCGTTGAGCCAGATAGTCAAATACTATTAATTATTGATGACAATAAAGAGATCGTTGAATTGCTCGAGGAGCGCTTTGCAGATGAATTCAGAGTTTTGAAAGCCTATGAAGCGAAAATAGGGATGCAGCTTGCCCGCAATTTCAGTCCTGATCTCATAATTTCTGATGTGATGATGCCCGGAATGGACGGATTCGAATTGTGCAAAAACCTGAAAAATGACCAATCAACCAGTCATATTCCCATCATTCTACTTACCGCCAAAGGAAGTGAAACAGACGAGATAGAGGGGTTGGAGACCGGTGCCGATGATTATATTTTTAAACCTTTTAAATTTTCCATCCTGAAGGCAAGGGTTAACTCATTGCTGGAGAACCGCCGCAAAATATCGGATTATTTTAGTAGCAATGCCGCCAATGGAACAATTGAAATTAATCAGAAATCGACTGCTTTACCCGACAGAGAGGTGGAATTTTTACAGAAATTGGAAAAATACATCCTGGATCATTGTCTTGAAACAGAAGTTTCCGTTTTTGATCTGGCCAGTGGGTTGGGATTCAGTCGTACTACTTTGTACAGGAAAATAAAAGCACTTACAGGCATGTCTATCAATGCCTTTGTAAGATCAATTAAAATTAAGGAAAGCACACGGCTGATCGAACAGGGAATGAATGTTTCCGAAGCCGCCTATTCCACCGGTTTTACCGACCTGAAATACTTCCGGGAGAGTTTTAAAAAGCAGGTGGGTAAAAACCCTTCGGAGTTTAAGAACTGATAAAGGATCCTTTATTCTAAAATGCAAAGGGGTATTATTGCCATTAATTGACCATCACCACCACTCTCATTTCCAAAATCATCTTACAAGCCAGGTGTAACAGAAAGAAATACAACACTTTACTGTTTTCGGACAAATTAACCCCTTCAATTGAACAGTAAACAACCGCTATACTTGCAATACGCATCTTATATTTGATACCGAGAAACCGTATCTGTAAATAACAATTTTCAATTACCCTTAAATCTCCAACCCAATGAAAAGAATACTCAAAATTAATTTATCGGTTTTTTTGATTCTAATAATGGTTTATTCCTGTACTGAAGATGGACCAGCAGATGGTCCTCCTCCCACAGGAGAGAATGTAACTGCAGAGATCATAGCATCACCAGGCGATCAAATCCTCTTTGAAGGTACCTTCGAATCTGAAGTGGGTTTTAAAGAGATTTCACTGGTGAATACAGATATGATGCTCAATAAGCAAATTGTTTTTGCCAATGAGGTTAAAAAATATTTCCTGGAGTACAGATTTATTGTACAAGATGATACGCCATTTAATGTATATGAGGTGATTATTATGGTTGTGGATTTGAATGATGAAACCCGTGAATACATCTGTATGGTAGACATTGCATCAGAGCCTGTGAGTAATGATCTTACGCTTACTTTCAATGCCACACCTGGCGATGATATTACCATAACGGGCACAATAACTGATGAGCAGGGTATCTCCTCAATCGTGCTCCTGAACACTGGTATTGGCCTGGATCATACCATCGAACCCGATGGAAATCCAAACCAATTTGATCTTAATTATGTTTATTCAATCCCTGCAGATACACCACCGGCCGTGCACAATGGAACAGTTTCCATAACCAATATTGCCAACCGCACTGTTACGTTTAATATGTCAGTAAACCTTACTGGCCAAGAAGTTACTTACGAAAACATATATATTGCAGGCAGTTTTCAGTGGTGGCCCTGGCGGCCCGACCTGGCATTTCCGATGGATAAGGATACAGAAAATGAAGGATGGTTTGAAACTTCTGTTCATGCGTGGGATGAATATGATGAGTTAAAGTTCCTTGCCCAACTGGATTGGGAGCCTGACAACTGGGGACTGGTAGATCAGAATGATCCTTCGCAGGGGATGCTCAACAGTGTAGACAGTGATCCGATTTTACTTGGTGCCGATGGTGGCAATCCTGCTTATAAAAAAGTGCGCTTCAATCCCTACCAGGAACAATACAGCGTGGAAGACATCACTGAAACCATCGAGCCCCGCACAGAAATGTATATAGTAGGCAAAGGTTTTCCACAATATCCTGATCTGGACTGGAATCCTGATGCTGCCATACCCATGACACAAGACCCCTACGGGTATGGTGAGCATATCTTCCTGATCGAAGGACTGGAGTTTTCCGATGCTGTTGATCTGAAATTCATAGGACAGACAGACGGCTGGGGCCCTTATGATGCCGGGTTTGACGTAGATGAGCAACAAGTAACAGCGCCTGTTTCATGGGTAAAGGTAGTAGAGGGATCCGGAACCGCCGATCTTAAATTCACCGGTCAGGCGGGTACTTATACAGTGTTGTTTGATTATTATCTGAAGAGAGCGCTTATCTGGAAAGAAGAATAGTTGTCAGGATTTAGTGCTAGCAAGAAAACCCCGGTTGCTGCGTTGGAATCGCTTGCTAAACAATCATGTAGCAGTCTTTTTAAGGAAAGTCCAATTCAATAAATTATAAACATTTTAAAACCGATTTATGATGAAAAAATATTTACCATTTATTTTATTGCTGGTTTTTACATCTTATACCACCGCTTTTTCGCAGGATAAGGTAAATCTTACTTTTCAGGTAGACATGAACCAGGTGGAAAGTCCTGCTGATGTGCAGGTTGTGATCAAAAACCCATGGATATGGACAGCATTGACCGACCAGGGAGAAGGAATCTGGAGTGGCACCGTGGAGGTGGATGCCAATGGCACCTATCCTTATACATTTGTCAATGGAGGACAGGATAACTGGGATGGCGAGGAAAGTGTACCCGAATCCTGTAATTTTGGCGAAGAAGGCGCACCAGAGAGACATATCACAGTGGGTACCGACGATGTAACACTCAACCTTGTTGAGTATGGCGGGTGTTATACCAACGTAGGCGTTGCACTCAGAGTGAATATGAACGAGGTTACCGACATGTATGAAGACGGAAGTGTCTGGGTTTTTATGGATCCCAACTGGGATGAGTATTATACCATGATTGATGAAGATGAAGATGGAATTTACACCTTTATGGTTGATCGTGAGGTGGGTAGTATTTTAACCTATCGCTTTTCTTACCAGACAGGTTCTGATGAGTGGAATGATTACGTGGAAGAAACGGTTCCTGAAACATGTGCAGATGAAAATGGTTTCCGAACAATGGATGTTCCTGCAAAATATACCGCTACACCGGTATTCGCTTATGGTAGTTGTGATGAAACATCTACTCCAAAGGTTAACATCACCTTCCAGGTGGATATGAGCGTGGTGGACAATCCCAATGATGTGCAGGTTGTGATCAAAAACCCCTGGATATGGACAGCATTGACCGACCAGGGTGATGGTTTGTGGACTGGTACCGTTGAAGTCGATGCCAACAACACTTATCCCTATACCTTCGTAAATGGCGGCCAGGACAACTGGGATGAGGAAGAAAGCGTTCCTGAAGAATGTAACGAAGGTACAGAGTCTGCTCCTGAAAGGCATATCACCGTTGGAGAAGAAGATGTGGTGATCGATGCGGTTTCTTTTGGAATGTGCACCCTTGCTACTTCAGTTACCAATTTGTTGGCTAATGCGGATGTTGAAGTATTCCCCAATCCGGCAATGAATTTCATACAAATAGATGCAGGTGAAAATGCCCTTCAGTCTATTTCAATCATTGATGCAAGTGGCAGAATTGTAAAAAAACTGGATGAATTTTCATCCACAGAACAAATACATATCGACGTATCCAATCTTAAAAACGGGATTTATTTTATACGTTTGGAAGGTAATGCCATAAGCAAGATGAAAAAAGTACTGATACAGAAATAAAATTTATGAGTAGGAATCTCAGATAATTGGTTGCAGCATCAGTATTTAATTTCTTTAAAGCACTGGAATTAGAATATTTGTTCCGGTGCTTTTGTTTATTTTTACTAAAATCTGAAAACAAAACAAACTGTGTAGAAATGAATAAGATAAGTCAACTGAATTTTTTATGGATCCTTGCTATATTCGTTTTAATTTGTAATTCATGTGGATTCAATAATGCTAATGATAATCCGGAGCAAAGCAGATACACCGAAATAATTCAACCCGGTTATGAACGCCTTTTGGATACCCTGAACCGGTTTGTTGATCAGCAGAAAGTAAACGGTGGAGTAGCTTTGGTATTTGCCGGCGACAGTATCGTTTTTCATAAAGGTTTTGGATCTCATCATATTCATGAGAAAGAACCTTTCCAAACAACAGATATTTTCCGGCTTGCATCCATGACCAAGCCGGTTACCTCAGTGGCTGCCATGATGTTGTATGAGGAAGGAAAATTCAAGCTGGATGATCCTATAGAAATGTACCTTCCTGAATTCAAAAACCCCCAAATACTGGTATCTGTTAATACAAAAGATTCCACGTTCACCTCACGTGAAGCAAAAGAAAGAATCACTGTAAGGCATTTGTTTACTTATACATCAGGGCTTTATTATGGATTCGATAATGATACATTATCCTATCTGTTTGCAAAAAACAGCATATCGGAAGGATTTGAGCAAAGGTCTGTAACCCTTGAAATGAATATCAAGGCACTGGCCCGGTTGCCTCTTTTGCATGAGCCAGGCGAACGATATCATTATGGAATGGAGATGGATGTGCTGGGACGCCTGATTGAGGTATGGTCGGGCATGCCCCTCGATCAATTTTTCCAGGAAAGAATTTTTAATCCGCTGGGTATGACAGATACATATTTTTACTTGCCCGAAGAAAAACATGACAGATTGGTTCCCGTTTATCAAAATACTGATCACGTTTTAGCACCCACCAGTTATGAAATGGTGCATTACCCCATTCAGGGTTCCCAGACCTATTTCTCAGGTGGTGCCGACCTCAGCGGTACAGCCCACGACTATTATCTTTTCTGCAGCATGATACTTGAAAAAGGAACATTCTCCGGCAACCGCCTGCTTTTACCTGAAACGGTGGAGTTAATGACCCGCACACATCTGGAAACAGGTGACAGCGATATGGGATTAGGCTTTGGGGTGCTTTCTGCCAAATCTGAATCAACCCCCGCCAGGGGTATAGGAAGCTATACCTGGGGAGGATTCTTTTCCACAACATTTTGGGTGGATCCCGAAAGTGAATTGATTGCCGTTCTTTTGCTACAGATGTACCCTTTTGAACCTTGGGAGGTACAGACTCAGTTTGAAAATTTAATTTATGATTGCTTCCATGATTCAGTTGGCCAGCCTGGGGAGGTATATAAATAAAACTAACTATCCAGATCAATTAAATATTCCACCAGGTTTTGATCCCTGGATAGTTTAAGTTTCTTTCTAAGACGATACCTGGCAAGCTCTACACCCCGGTCAGAAATATTCAATAGTTTTGATATTTCCTTTGAACTCATATTCATTCGAAGAAAAGAAGCAAGCTTAATTTCCCGGGGACTTAAATTAACGTTATTTTCCGATAATTTTTTCAGGTAGCCGCTATGAACCTGGTCAAAGTGATATGCAAACTGATCCCATGAGTCATGGCCTGATAAATTTTCATC
>CAYXIT010000013.1:18867-36735 GCA_964465275.1 uncultured Bacteroidales bacterium
CTCTTTCACGATTGTGTAAAGTTCTTTTCTGTCGCCACCCTGTTGCATGAACCCCTGTATCCTGTTTTTTACATTTTGTAAAAAGTCACTGGCATTTAATAAATGCATGGTGATGGTTGTTAATTGGTCATTTTTAAGGTTTATTTCAGTTTTGAATTTTTCGCTCATCAGCCGGTCTATTTCACTTTTTGATTGTCTGGATATCTGATCAATTGTTTCATCCTTAATTTTTAATGCCTGTTTACTTTGGTGTGCGAGTTGAGTATTTTCTGCAACATGCTTTCTTTTTTGTAAAATAAGAACCAGAGTCACTAAAGCCAATCCAAATAATGTATAGAATAATTTAGCCCACATTGTAAAATACCATGGCTCTAATACCTTAAATGAAAATGCTGAGATTTTACTTTGTTGTTCGTAAATATTTTTAGCTTTAACTTCAAAAGTGTAATTTCCCGGAGGCAAATAGGGGTATTGCACATCACTTTCCGATGTCCAGTTTGACCAGTTTTCTTCAAGAGGAATAATCCTGTAGGAGTAATTTAGATCTTCGAAACCATCGAAAAAGGGTGCAGCGTAACTTATTTTTAAAGGTTGTTTTACGTTTATCTCCAAATCTTTTCCGTAGAAAGAATTGTATTTTATTATAGAATCTTCGCTGATCTTAATATCAACTGATCTGATAATTACCTTGAAGTTTTCATTAACCAAAAATCTTTTTCGCGGGTTGTAAAGAACAAATCCTTCTTTGGCTCCAATGAGCACATTATTTTCGTCAAGAATTGTAATATTAGGCAGATCATCGTTCATAAGTTTATTTATGTGCCTGAACAGGCCTGTGTTTTTTTGGTAAATGCCGAATTTTTCCTGAAACAAAACACCCATTATGTTTTCCTGAATGAAATATATTGAATTATTGCCATCAGAAACAATTTCACTCACATGCCCATCTGCCAGCCATTCATTAAAGAATGAATTAATGATAAATTTCGACTGTCTTTGATCAAAATCATAAATTCCTTTTTCAGCAGTAAAAACCAAATTATCATCCAGGGGAAAAACGCTGATATTAGTATTGGAGGGAAAGCCATTATTACGCCCAAAGTGCTCGGGTTTCTCAATCAGGTTCATATTGCTGTCAAATCGCAACCTGTAGGCGCCTTTTAATCCATGTGTCATCCAGAGAATGGTGTCATTTTCATATTCCAGAATTCTCGAAGATTCATTAAGGTGCGGGACAACCCCGGTTTTCACCCATGTATCATTCTGTTTTTTAAAATAGGAAATGCCTTGATAATCTCCACCCAACACCAGGCCAGGTATTGATGTTGGAATAAAATCCCAACTCCCAATATCATGAAACTTTTTTACGCCATTGTGATCAATCCGAAATGCCCCCCGGTCATGATTTAGAATTAAATCACCTTCAATTGTTGAGAAGTTATAAACCTGACCCTCGCTTCCCGGAATCAATATATAGGGTTGCGGCAATGCAGCATTTCCCAGGTCTTTTTGTGTATATAGGCCGTTGCTGGTGCCCAGATAAATTTTATCATTGTATTTGCAGGCCGCATATCCTGTGCCCTCAAGACCAATGTCTTCATTGATTAAAGAAAAGGGTAAACTAATTTCAAGATAATCAATTCCATTGTTAAGGGCTACCCATAAATTGTTATAGTTATCTTCATAAAGTGCTTTGATGGTTCTGTCTGATAATCCTTCTCTTTTTGTCAGATGTTGTTTAAAAGAAAAATCAGGATTAAAAATATATAGTCCGGAATTCTGGGTTCCCACAGCGTAATCTCCGGTACGAAGTTGGATCGCAGTTGTAATGTTCCTAATTTCAAAAGGAATATCCATTTGAGCAAATTTATCACCCTTATTCCCATAAACTTCACCTGAACTACTTAAAAAATAGTTTCCGTTTGAATCAGGCACTATGGCAATTATTTCAGGAATATTTTCAGAACCATTCATGTGAACGAAATCATCACCATTCAGGACAAACAATCCTGCGTTGTAAACCTGGGCAATTATTTGGTGATTTGATTTGAATATATGTTGCACATATCCTGGAGTTTCAAGAGCCCGAAAATAGGTACCATCATACACCAAAAGAAGGCTTTCGGTAAGAAAATACAGTTTGTCGTCATTGTATAGTATTTCCCAGGTTTCAGCGATTACTTGTTGTTCAGGAGGCAATAAGCTCAGCAAGGAAGTGAAATCGAGCCCGTATTCTGTCATTTGAAAGTAACCGATCTGACCTTGTCCGCCAACAAAGATTCTGTTTAGATGATCAACTTTCACTGCTCTAACCCTGGTACAGTTGGGCACTTCGTATTTAGTCCAGGTGTTTCCGTCAAATTCTAATAACCCCATGTTATTGGCAACGTAAAGAATGCCTGATGTGTCCTGATCAAAAGCCCAGCTTTGAATTCCTCCTTGATAATCATCAGAACTAAAGTGTTTCTTTAAAGGAACACTTCGCAAATTCTTAAAGCTATCACTTTGGCAAAATCCAAATTTTATCGGGGTAATTGACAAAAGAATAAGCAGCAAAATAAGTCTCATATGAGTGCCTGTTTGATAACCAACGAAAATATCTTAACTCTGTAAACCCCCGCAATATAATAAATTATATCCGATTTTGTGAGTTTTTGATGAGTTAAAAAAAACCATTTGATGAGTTTTTGTTGTGATGTGTTTTCGGAAAACGGAGGACTGATGCAGTACATTTGATGCGTTGGAATGAAAATGAAAGTGCCGGCACTAAAGATCTTATGATAGCATTGCTAAAAAAATTGTCAAAACCATAAATGAAGTACTTATGATGAATAATTATAATAGGCGATCCCGATTGAAAATTTTGTTAGGGCTGTTATTTCTGATAGGCTCTAATTTTTTAATGGCCCAGGAAAATATTTCAGGGAAAGTAGTTAATACTGCAACAGGTGAAAGTTTGCCGGGTACAAGTATATATATAAAAGGTACTACCACCGGAACTACGTCAGATATAAATGGGTTATTTTCCATTATAGCAGATACAGGTGATACACTTGTGTTTAACTATATAGGGTTTAAACCCATGGAGGTTGTGGTAAAAGAATTCAAATTCCTTGAAGTTTTTTTACAAGATGACGTTGGTTTATTGGATGAAGTTGTAGTAGTAGGTTATGGTAGCCAAAAGAAAAGTGTAGTAACAGGTTCAATAAGCACGATAAGTGCACAGGAACTTAAGGACGTGCCTGTACAAAGGGTTGATCAGGCTTTGCAGGGGCGGACATCCGGAGTTGTTGTTGCTTCAAATTCAGGACAACCTGGATCAAGCGCTACTGTGCGTGTCAGGGGTATTACTTCATTGAGCGATGGCGCTAACCAACCGCTGTGGGTTGTGGATGGTGTAATTGTTGACGCCGGCGGAATAGGATATTTAAATCAATCCGACATCCAATCTATAGAAGTTTTGAAAGATGCTGCTTCTCAGGCTATTTATGGAGCAAGAGCCGCAGCTGGAGTAATTCTTATTACTACCAAACAAGGATCAGCCGGCAAACTTAAGGTTAGTTATAATAGCTTTGCCGGTTTCTCGGCACCCGCAAAAAAACTCGACCTGCTCAATGCTCAACAATATGCCATGCTCCGAAACGAAGCATCTTTAGCTGCTGGTGGTAGTATCATTTTTGACAATCCTGAATCTTTAGGCCAGGGTACAGATTGGCAGGATTTAATATTTAACCAGTCTGCCTACAGACAAAACCATGAAGTGAGCATTAGCGGAGGAAATGATGTTTCAACCTTCTATTCATCATTCGGATATTTAGACGAGCAAGGGATTGTAGCATCGGATATTTCTAATTTCGAAAGGCTGAACCTGCGTTTTAATTCAACCCATCAAATAAAAGACTGGTTAAAAATTGGCCAGAATCTGGGATATACGCGTCAAAAATCTGTAGGACTTGGAAATACAAATAGTGAATTTGGGGGCCCATTGAGTTCGGCAATTAATTTGGATCCAGTTACTCCTGCTGTAATTACAGACCCTGCAACAGCCAATTCCAGCCCTTATTCAACCCAGCCGGGTATCATGAGGGATGAAAATGGAAATCCTTACGGAATATCTAACTATGTGGGGCAGGAAATGTCAAACCCACTGGCATACATCAAAACAAGATTAGGTAACTATGGCTGGAGCGACGATTTTGTTGGTAATGCGTTTGCTGAAATTCAAATTATTGAAGGACTCAAGTTCAGGTCAGCTATTGGAACAAAACTATCTTTTTGGGGCGGTGAATCATTTACTCCGGTTTTCCATCTCAATTCCACAACTATTAATTCTACCAATTCAAGATGGTCAGGTAAAAATCAACAGTTTAACTACAATATTGACAATACACTATCCTACCAAATGTCTTTTTCTGATCATGATTTTGATTTTCTCATTGGGCAGGGTGCATATCAGGAAAATTTATCTTCTTCTTTAAGTGTCACAAAATTTGGTCTTCCTGCCAATAACTTCAATGATGCATCAATGAATTTTCCGGTGCCAACCGATCAGATAAATGCTGGTGCAGGTGAAGGACAATTGCATCGGGTCAGTTCATTATTTGCAAGGATCAACTACAATTATTTGGGGAAATACCTTTTTACAAGCAATTTCAGGCGTGATGGTTCTTCACGCTTTGGTTCCAATAATAAATATGGATATTTCCCTTCAGTGTCTGCCGGATGGATTGCTTCGGAAGAAACTTTCTGGCCGGAGAACAAAGTGATTGATTTCATGAAACTGAGAGGCGGATATGGCGTAGTAGGTAACGATAATATTGGTGATTTTGCATATCTTTCAACCGTTGGTGGCGGCAGAAATTATGCTTTTGGTACAGCCGGAGAGTATTACAATGGAGTAAGTCCGAATGCCCCATCCAACCCTGATTTACGATGGGAAGAAACCACACAACTCAACATAGGGATTGAAACTGTTTTCTTTCAAAACCTAAGATTTAGCTTCGATTGGTTTCAAAAAATAACGGAGGATATTCTGATGTATCCCCGAATCCCGGGATATATCGGAGCAATCAGTAATCCTGCTGCAAACGTAGCCTCACTAAATAACACCGGGATTGAATTTGAGCTGGGATACAGGGAAACATTCACTAATGGTTTAACAATTGGCATAACCGGAAATACTTCCTACCTTAATAATGAAGTAACGGATTTGGGTACTGATATAGAATTTCTTTCAGGTGGAAACTGGTTCCAGGCAAGTACTTATCCCATCACCCGCACTGCAATTGGCCAGCCAATAAACTCATTTTATGGGTTTCGAATGTTGGGGATTTTTCAAAACCAGGCTGATATTTTTGCACATATAAACTCAGAAGGAGAATTAATTCAACCTAACGCAAAACCCGGAGATATAATTTGGGCCGACCTTGATGGCGATGGCATAATTACTGAAAATGATCGGACTTTCTTAGGTAACCCAACACCCACATGGACGTTTGGCCTTACTTTTAATGCTGTTTATAGGAATTTCGACCTGTTAATTTTTGGTCAGGGCGCTGGTGGAAATATGATTTTTCAGGGGCTACGACGCCTGGACATTGCGAATGCAAATTACCAAACCACCGCTTTGAACAGATGGACAGGCGAAGGTTCATCCAATGATTATCCAAGACTTGTTGATGGCGATCCAAACAATAACTTCAATAATCCATCAGAATTGTATTTAGAAAAGGGAGATTATTTCAGGTTTAAAGTTATTCAACTAGGCTATTCCTTGCCGGCCTCTTTTCTCGCAAAGTATAAAATTGAAAAAATCAGAATCAATATTACAGCAGAGAATCTTATAACAATTACTAACTATACGGGATACGATCCTGAAATTGGTGGGGGAACTATGAGCATTGACAGAGGATATTACCCTCAGGCAAGATCAATATTGGTAGGACTTAATCTGAATTTTTAATTCGAAAGATTTTATATTATGAAATACAAAAGCGAAAATATGAAAACAGGAAGATATAATTTTGATTCCATAGATTTATTCTTCCCCAAACAACTACAATTGCGGAAAAATTTATTGAAATACCTGCTTGTGTTTGCTTTGGCAGGCATTATGAATGGCTGTAGCACAGACTGGCTGGAAGTAAGTCCAAGAGGAACGGAACTGGAAGAAAATTATTATCAGAATGCTGATGAAGCGTTTGCAGGGCTGGTGGCCATTTACGATCAGGTAGGTGGAACTTCGGGTGGTTACATTAACAAATTTACTGTAGCACTATCAGCCAGTGACGATCATTTTGCAGGTGGCGGCGGACCTACTGATGTAAATAATCTTCAGGTTATTTCAAATTATACGCTTAGTCCAGCTACAGGCCCTCAGGGTGAGTTGTGGGACAGGGGATTCAGTGGTGTCTTCAGGGCAAATGTATTGATCTCTAAACTACCAGACATCCCCATGGATGAAAACCTTAAAAAGAGATATATGGCTGAGGCAAAATTTCTCAGGGCATATTTCTACTTTGATCTGGTAAGGTTCTTCGAAAATATACCCTTATTCAATGAGCCATTATCAGCTTCTGAGATGTATCAGGTTGTTCAGGCCGACCCTGCAGAAATCTATACCGCCATCATCCAGGACTTAATAGATGCTATCGAAGATTTGCCACCTACGGTTCCGGTTGATACTGAAGGAGGCAGAGCTACCGAAGGAGCAGCAAGAGCTTTATTGGGAAAAGTCTATTTACAACTTGAAGATTATGCACCTGCCGTTGAACAATTTAAGGAGGTAAACGGAGAACCGGGAGGAACAAGTCAGTTTGGATATAGTTTGTTACCAAATTTTAATGACTTGTGGGATTTTGATAATAAACAAAACTCAGAAAGCATTTTCTCGGTAAATCATACCGATAAAGCACAGTGGGACAACTGGGGATGTATTGCATGTTCCGAAGGGAATTGGATTAATACAATGTGTGCTCCAAGAAACTACACCAGGCAAGATACTACTGCACCTGATTATTTTTCCGGATGGAGTTTCTTTGTAATAACAAATCAGTTGGAAAGCTCTATGCAGGGAGACCCGAGGTATGATTTTACAATTGCCGATGTACAGGCACTGGAAGATGCAGGTCTTATTACCTATGAAAAAGGGTATCAAAACACAGGATTCTTTATTAAGAAGTTCATCCCCCTGCAATCTGATGTAAACGAAGGAGGGAATGTGTTTGGAAATTTCGACCAAAATATATATGACATTCGCCTGGCCGACACCTACCTAATGGAGGCTGAGGCTTTGGTTTCGTCGGGAGGTGATATATCAAGAGCTCAGTCTTTGCTGGATGCTGTGCGGCAAAGGGTTGGACTTGAGTCAGTACCTGTTTCTTTGGAGGCTATAAAGAATGAAAGAAGATTGGAACTGGCCGGTGAGGGGCATCGCTGGTTTGATTTGGTGCGATGGGGAGATGCCGCGGAGGCATTGGAATTTAAAGGATTTGTGGCCGGAAGAAACGAGATTCTTCCCATCCCTTTACTGGAACTGGAAAATACACTTCTGGAGCAGAATATGGAATATGGTGGAACCCAATAATAACATCACCAAATAATCACAATTTAATAGTCATTAATTAAAATTTTTGTACAATGAAAACATTTTCTGGATTTTTAAAAGTTTTGCGGACTGTTATGATAGTCCCTGGTTTAATCTTTTTCGCTGCCTGTTCATCTGATGATGAGGAGCCGACACCTGAACCCATTGCAAGTTTTCAGTTCGAGGTCAGTGATGACAATGGATTGGAAGTTACATTTACCAATTTTTCTCAGCATGCAACCAGTTATGAATGGGATTTTGGAGATGGAATAGGTACTTCAACTGAGGAAAACGTAACCTATACCTATGCTGATGGAGGTACATTTACAGTAACCCTTACAGCCACAAATGAAACCGGATCGGATGAGTATACAAAAGATGTCACTGTAATTAGTCCGGTTGCTGAAAATCTAATTCAAAACGGAGAATTTGATGATGATTCTGTTTGGGAAATACTGCAGCATAATGCCAATGACGCCGGAACCATAAGCATTGAAAATGGTGAAGCAATATTTAATAAAGGTATTCAGGCTGATTGGGGTTCTGAACCTCATGTTGGTATAAATCAAGCTGTTGAGGTTGAAGCTGGAACCTATCAGTTCGACATGCACATAACTACTAATGGTATTGCTGATGTTTGGTTTGAAGTTTGGGTAGGAAATGCGGTTCCGGAAGCAGGTGATGATTATAATAGTGATGATGGAGCAACCGCAGTACTTGTTTTTAATACCTGGGATTGCCCGAATAACAGCACCTACTCCGGGCCAATGGCGCCTGAGTCATGCCAGGATACAGATGGCTCAATTACTCTGGATGCCGGCACATGGTATGTAGTTATTCGGTCGGGAGGCCTTAATTTTGGTGAAGACGGTATTGTTATCGATAATGTAACAATGTTTAAAGTTGATTAATTTATAGTTTTGTAAAGATTGTCATACTTTGCAATATTCATTTATAGTTGATTAAATTTTTATGATTGTTGTTGGTTTGGATTTTAAACACCACCGGCCTTAAACGGGCCGGTGGTTTTAAAAAATAGCTCACTCCTTGTTTCTCACCAAATCAATTCGTAAATATTCAGAAAACTTATTAATTAAAGTGCGTATCATGTATTCAGTAGAATTCAATTCAAAAATATTCACCAGACAATGTCTGGCAATCGTCTTCTCTATATTAGTTGTATTTTCCTCTTTTGGACAGGGTTTTCTTCAAACAGATGGAAAGAAAATTGTGGATGGCAATGGTGATGAGATAATCTTAAGAGGTATGGGCCTGGGAGGATGGATGCTTATGGAAGGCTATATGATGCAGTCTTCGGATGTTGCGGATACTCAATGGCAGTTTAGAGAAAGACTGGAAGAACTGATGGGAGTTGAGAATACAGATCAGTTTTTTGATGCCTGGTTAGATAATCATGTAACAAAAGCTGATATTGACTCACTGGCAAGTTGGGGCTATAACAGTGTGCGTCTTGCCATGCACTATAATCTTTTTACTTTGCCCATCGAAGAAGAGCCTGTGCCGGGAGAGCAAACCTGGCTTGACAAGGGGTTTGAAATGGTTGACACTTTGCTGAGTTGGTGTGAGTCTAACAATATGTACCTGATTCTCGATCTTCATGCTGCTCCGGGCGGACAAGGCTATAACGCAGCCATTTGTGATTATGATCCATCTAAACCTTCACTGTGGGAAAGCGAGGATAACCGGATAAAAACCGTCGCTTTATGGGGTATGCTGGCCGAAAGATATAGTGATGAACCATGGATCGGTGGCTATGATTTAATTAATGAAGTAAACTGGGACCTGCCCGGCGGTGTCATGCTAAGAGAATTATATGAAGACATTACTGCTGCCATCAGGGCTGTTGACAACAACCATATAATTTTTATTGAAGGCAACTGGTTTGCCAATGATTTCACAGGCTTAACACCTCCCTGGGATGATAATATGTCATATAGTTTTCATAAATACTGGGATTATAATGATGATCCCGGTTCAATACAATGGGTATTGGATATGCGCGAAGAGTATAATGTTCCTTTATGGATGGGGGAAAGCGGTGAGAATTCGAATGTTTGGTTTACAGAAGCCATAAACCTTTTTGAAAACAATGACATAGGCTGGTCGTGGTGGCCCATGAAAAGAATTGAGAATATTGTGGCCCCTTATTCTATCCCCTTTACAGATGGTTACAAACAAATATTGGAATATTGGCGCGGCCAGGCAGCTCAACCAACAGTTGATGAAGCTTTTGCTGCAATGATGGAGCTTGCCATGAATACAAACAGCATGAATTGCTCTTATAACAAAGGTGTACATGATGCTAAAATCCGTCAACCACATACAGATGAAATACTCCCGTTCAATACCCTCACATTACCCGGAGTATTGTTTATGTCTGATTATGATCTGGGTAAAATCGGACATGCATATTTTGATGTCGATTATGCAAATTATGGTCAATCCACCGGTTCGTTTCAGGCATGGAATTCAGGCTGGGTATATCGAAATGATGGCGTTGATATCGAAACCAATGAAGATCCCATAAACAGCAATGGATTTCATATTGGATTTGTAGCTAAAGGCGAATGGATGAAATATACCATTTTGGTTGAGGAATCAGGTTCTTATACTGCTGTTGCAAGAGTGGCTTCACAAGAAAGTGGCGGGAAATTCCATCTGGAATTAAATGATGAAGATATTACAAGTGAACAAACCGTTAGCGCAACAGGCGGATGGACAAATTTTCAAGATATGGAAATAACCGAAGTACTTTTAAATGAGGGAGAGCATTTCCTGTCTTTTCATATTGATGATGACACACCATTTAACATAAGCAGCATTGAGTTTATCAAAACCGGTGAAGCAGATGATATAACATTCTATTGTTTAAACGGTGAAACCGGTGAAGATGAAAGATCTGTAAGGTTGTTCGTTAATCATCCAATTAACCCTGAGTCTATCGACCAGACCGGAAGCGAATTCCAGGTTAAGGTAAACGACGAGGTTCAATCAATCATATCGCTTTCTATGATAGAAGCACAAAGCAGGACCTTGATTTTGGAACTGGAACAACCGGTTTTATACACCGATGTTATTACCATAAGTTACACAGGTACTGCTATTACATCAGCTACAGGGAAAATTCTTGAGCAATTTGCGGATTTACAGATCAGAAATTCGTTACCCAGGCGCTTTGTTCTGCCTGCCACCATTCAAGCCGAAGATTGGGATTACCAGGAAGGTTTGGCGCTCGAAGAAACTTCGGATACTGGTGGTGGCTACAATTTTGGTTATACCAACACAGGCGATTTTGCCGATTATCGTATTGCCATAAATGAAACCGGCGCTTTCAATCTAAGCGTTCGGGTTGCATCCACAAATTCTAATGGTGTGCTGCGTTTCATACTCATTGACGACTTTAACGAAGAACAAGATGATTTGGTTATTGCAGAACTCAACATCCCAAATACAGGTGGTTGGCAATCGTGGACAAGCATTTCCCAGGCAGTTACCCTTCCCAAAGGATTTTACAAACTGCGATTGTACATTGTTTCGCCCGAATTCAATGTAAATTGGTTTAAGTTTGAATTGGGAACAGGTATCGAAGGGGATTCTCAGGGGCTGAATACCAGGCCATTAATCTATCCAAACCCGGTCAGTGGTGATGAATTATTTATAAACTTTGATCATCTGTCAGATGAATATTATCACGCCGAAATATACTCCCTTTCCGGAAAGCTTCTTTACTCAGAAAGAATATCTGGCAGGATTAGCCCGGTAAAAATTAATATTGCCAATACTCCAAAGGGCTTGGCCATTTTAAGGTTGCAAAGTAATGACAAAATCTATACCTATAAAATCATCAGAAGGTAACCCTGTTTATTGTAAAGATTTCAAAAAATGATGATCAGTGCAGTTTTTGTAAAGCGCTGTATACATTATTCATAAAAATTCTAATATTAAATTCATAATGATATTTTGAAAAACAATTTAACCATGGACTCTAATTTTAAAATTCACTAACTTAAAATCCAAACCAATGAATCGGATAATCACAGTTTTTACAATAATATCAGCCCTGATTATGATGGGATTTACAGAAACCCACAACGAGAAAACAAATTCTTCTTCATCTGAAGAAGTATGGGTAGTTGACTTCTTTGATGATTTTGACACCTTTGACACCAACAACTGGCAGGATCAGCGGATTTGGGTGAACAACGAAAAACAGTGCTATGTGCCTGATGGAAAATACGGAACCCGCGAGGTAAGCAACGGAACCCTAAAACTAAAAATGATCAATATTGGCGAAGAGATTGAGTGTGATAATTTCGATAAACATGGCAATCAACATCCAAATACACAGTATGTTGCCGGCAGGATTTGTTCGAAAAACCGACAGGAGTTTGTAAAGGGAAAGTGGACTGCCCGTTTACGACTCCACACACAGGGCGAACCAAGCATGTTTCCGGCGTGGTGGATTCTGGGAGCACGTAACAACGAGCCCCCAGTACAGGAAGATGACGAAGATATTTGCTGGCCACTTACAGGTTCAGGTGAAATAGATATTTTCGAACACCATGGCGACGGACAAAACAACCACTTTACAACAGGGGCCATCAAAAGTCTTGGAGAATGCGATAAAGGCGACTGGTGGAGCACACGTACCGGGGTTGACGCTACATTGGAAGAGTACCATGAATATTCGGTTGAATGGGAAGGTGAAGATCTTGTTTACAGGTTAGATGGGGTTGAAGTGTACCGTAATGAAGGCCTGGGCGACAACTATCCTGAACCCATGTTTGCTATTTTAAACTTCGCGAAAATTACCGACTCACCCATGGACGGTGAATGGGTTATGGAAGTAGACTGGGTAAAGCATGAATATCGAAAGTGATTAGATCAATAGAAATGCCCTTTGTTGTTTTGGCTTGTCCGGGTTGGGGTTTGTGAACATAGATAAAATGAAAAATTCTTTCAAAAGAAAATGGCTGTTTTTCTTTGCTGCAATTATAATTTTCATCCTTAGCTCCTGCATGCCAGGCGTGAATAAGGATTTGGAGATTGAACAAAAAGTTGAAGCCTTATTAGCCCAAATGACCCTAGATGAAAAGATTGGGCAAATGTCGTTGGTCAGGCACTTTGATGTTAACATCGATAATGATATTGCTGGAAAATTCATTGGTGGCGTAATACATTCTCAAGGTCCATTGCCGGGTGAAAATGCGGCAGCATGGCTCCCAGGTTCTGAAGGCGCGGGAATAGCAGATGTCCTTTTTGGCGATTACAACTTTACCGGAAAATTACCCCACTCCTGGCCAAAGTCGGTAGATGATTTCAACGGGAAATTCGGGCCCAACTATTGGAATAATTCCATTGAGCCTTTGTTTGAATTTGGATATGGACTTGACTATAATTTTAATGTAACAATAACTCAAAATGATTATGCTTTTTAAAGAACAAATTAGAAAAAAACGGAAGTGCCTGGTTGTGATGGCTACTTTATTTTTGTTTAGCCTGCCTCTTTCCAACCTCAGTGCCCAGATATTTATTCAGGCTGAAGACTATTCGGATATGCAGGGGATAGAAACACAGATTACCAGTGATGATGGCGGTGGTATTAACGTGGGATGGATTGATAACAACGACTGGATGGAATATGAAGTAAATATTCCACTGGCCGGCGATTATATTATGAACCTGCGCACTGCAAGTTTAAACGGAGGTGGAGTATTAAGCATCCTTGTGGATCAGAATACTTTAGCCAACGTGAACATCGGGGCAACAGGCGGCTGGCAGGATTGGGAGTCGGTTGAAAGCTCTGCTTTTGGCCTTCAGGAAGGCAATCAAACAATCAGACTGCTTGCTACAAGCGGTGGATTTAATTTAAACTGGTTCGAACTTAAACTGGTCGACCCGCTTGATACAGATATGCCTTCAAGCCCGCTTCTTGTGGATAGCATAGCTGATATTCATACAATTTCGCTAAGCTGGACAGCCTGCGATGATACAACTACAATGGTAACAGGCTATAAAATATTTAATGATAACGTGTTCCTCGCGTTTTCATCAGATACAACTTTTAGCTTATCAAAGCTGCCACCGGAAACCGTATTTAATCTTTCAATTTATGCATGTGACCTGGCAGGAAATCAGTCAGCCCCCGCACAAATAACCATTGCTACATTAGAAGTGTATTGGGATTTGGTTTGGTATGATGAATTTGAAGGTACTGAAGTGGACCTAACCAAATGGAATTTTGAAACAGGTGGACATGGTTGGGGTAACGGAGAAGCGCAGTATTACACTAACGGAGATAACGCCAGTGTGGAAGATGGATGCCTTATTATTGAAGCAAGGCAGGAAACCATAGGAAATAATAATTACACATCATCACGCATGAATAATGCTAATAAAGGTAGTTTTCTTTATGGCAGAATTGAAGTAAGAGCAAAATTGCCAAGTACCGGAGGAACCTGGCCAGCTATATGGACCCTGCCTACAGAATGGAGCTATGGAGATTGGCCCGACTGTGGTGAAATAGATATCATGGAGCATACAGGAAACAACCTTGGTTATGTATTTGGTACCATACACACCGGGGCGTACAACCATCAGGCAGGAACACAAAAAGGTGCAGGTGTTTGGATGCCTGATGTTGTAAACACTTTTCATACCTATGCATTGGAATGGTACCCCGACCGTTTAGACTGGTATTATGACGATCAGATCATATTTACATTTGAAAACGAGTACAACACTTATGCTGAATGGCCTTTTGATATAGAGCATCACATTATGCTTAATATTGCTGTTGGTGGTGGTTTGGGTGGTACGATCAATCACAATGGTACCTGGCCCCAGCATATGTATATCGACTATGTACGAATTTACGATTTTGATTTGGGTGCCGGAGACACGATTCCCCCAACAACTCCAACTAATTTACAGGCTGAGGTTTCAGGTGTAAGTGTAGATCTTTCCTGGACCATCTCAACCGATAATAATTACATCGAAAAGTATTATATTCTCAAAAATAATGAGGTGGTAGACTCTACATCCGGATCTAGAATTAATTTAATTCGATTGGAACCCCTGACGCAATATACATTTGGGATACAGGCTAAAGATTTTGGAGGAAACTTTTCTGAGATTGCCACAGTTATTGCCACAACTGAAGACATCGAAAGTTTCTCAATTCCTGGTAAGTTTGAAGCTGAAGATTACTTATATATGGAAGGAATGGAATCTGAAATCTGTACCGATATCGGTGGAGGCTATAATATGGGTTATATCGATGAAGGTGACTGGTTAGAATACAGTATTGAAGTGGAAAGTGAGGGGAAATATTTCCTGTCAACACGGGCAGCGTCGCAATCATCGACGGGTAAATTTGAGTTACTTGATCAAGATCAAAATGTATTGACAACCGTTACGACTCCTGTTACAGGCGGGTGGCAGGTATGGACGACGATTGTTTCGGAAGGGTTTATGCTGACAGAAGGTGTGCAAAACATCACTATTAAATCCCTTGCTGAAGAATATAATTTGAATTGGTTTGCTATTACTGCAGATTCTACAGAGTATCCGGCTTCAATACATTCTGTTTTGAGCAGGCATCATAATATTTACCCAAATCCATTAGTGGGTAATACTTTTACTATTGAGCTGGAAAAAAGTGCATCAAATGTTGAGATCTGTATTTATTCTATCGAGGGACAAAAAATTCTGAACCGTCGATTTGAAAATATGTTGGATCATATCATTGTTGATGATTTGGATTTGAAAACAGGATTTTACCTGATCACGATAAAATTGGACAATACTATCTTCACGCATAAGTTGTTGGTGAATTAATAGGCAAATTAGGATATTTTTGTGTTCTTTAAGAAAAATGGCGAAGAATGAATAATCTTATGCATAATACTATTCCCGGTTTAGCAATGAAAACGGTCTTCGGTTTGGGTAAATTTTAATTTGAAAAACTTTTTTTATGAAGAAGAAACTACTTATTTTCGGTACATTCTTAATCTTAGGATACATGTCCAAAGCTCAGCAACAAGAAAACTACAGGAGTATAAATGAAAAAGTCGATTATTTACTTTCACAGCTCACCCTCGTAGAAAAAGCATCCTTATGTTCCGGTCGGGATGACTGGAGCACTCAACCCATTGAACGCCTTGATATTCCGTGGATTTGGGTATCCGACGGCCCACATGGCTTGCGCCGTGCACCCCAAACCAATATGGCAGGCTATGGCGATCAGCTTCCGGCCACATGTTTCCCCACAGCTTCGGCACTTGCCGCCACCTGGGACACTAATCTTATTTATAAAGTTGGTCAGGCCCTCGGTCAGGAGTCTCAGGCGTTGGACGTGAATGTGCTGCTTGGCCCTGGAGTGAACATCAAGCGGTCGGTGCTGGGTGGTAGAAATTTCGAGTATTTCTCCGAAGATCCTGTGCTTTCAGGCGAAATGGGAGCTGCTTTTATCAACGGCGTTCAGAGTCAGGGCGTGGGCACATCATTAAAACATTATACCGCCAACAACGTAGAAACCAAGCGTATGTGGATGAACTCCGATGTGGATACCCGCACGCTCCATGAAATCTACCTTACACCTTTTGAAATTGCCATAAAAAAAGCCCAACCGTGGACAGTGATGGCATGCTACAACCGGGTGCAGGGAGTTTATGGCACACAGTCGCATTATCTGCTCACTGATATTTTGAAAAATGATTGGGGTTTCGAGGGCATTGTTATTTCCGACTGGTTTGCCGTAGTTGACCGCGTGGAAGGCATCAAGGCCGGGATGCACATTGAAATGCCGCATGTTAGCACGGTGAACGATTCTCTGATTGTTGAAGCTGTTAAAAGCGGCGAACTTGATGAAGCTGTTCTGGATAACCTTGTGCGCGAAATCCTTACAGTTGTTTTAAATGCCAAAGCTCTGGACAGAGATGATGTTGATCAGAATATTTCAGCTCATCATCATTTGGCCAGACAAGTAGCTGCCGAATCGGTTACACTTTTAAAAAATGAAAACAATATTCTCCCGCTTTCAAAGGAGAAATACAAAACCATCGCCGTCATTGGAGAGTTTGCCGAAAATCCAAGATTTCAGGGCAACGGCAGCTCCGAAGTAAAACCTACACAGTTGGACGATATTCGCACGCTGGTAGAAAAAGAATATGGACAAGAATTCAAAATCAACTATTCACAAGGCTACAGTTTGAAGGATGATGACGACTTCTCGATGATTGATGATGCGGTAAAATCAGCTTCAACTGCTGATATTGCAATTGTTTTTGTTGGCCTTCCCCAGCATTACGAATCCGAAGGCATAGACAGGACGCATATTAATTTGCCGCCATCTCATAATCAACTCATCAGCGAAATAGCCGCAGCGCAGCCCAACAGTGTGGTAGTTTTAACCAACGGAAGTGCAGTTGCCATGCCCTGGGTAAACGATGTTCCTGCCATCCTCGAAACATGGCTTGGCGGCCAGGCGGGCGCCGGCGGAACCCTGGATGTTTTGTTTGGAAAAATAAATCCTTCAGGCAAACTAGCCGAAACATTTCCGGTAAAACTCGAAGACACGCCTGCATTTTTCAACTTCCCCGGCGAACAGGGCGAAGTAATCTATGGGGAGCGTTTCCTGGTTGGATACCGCTATTACGATAAAAGAAAAATCGAACCCCTGTTTCCCTTTGGTTTTGGTCTTTCCTACACAACTTTCGAATACAAAAACCTGAACATAACTCCTTCAGATTTTGCAGATACAGATGAGGTTTCAGTGTCTTTTACAATAAAAAATACTGGTGATGTAAAAGGGAAGGAAGTTGCGCAGCTCTACATTACCGACAAGGAAAGTAGACTGCAAAGGCCGGAGAGAGAGCTGAAGAAATTTGCTAAAGTGTCGCTCGATCGAGGTGAAGAAAAACAACTTAGCTTCACCCTCAGTGCCCGCGATTTTTCATATTATGATGGAAAGCGGGGCATGTGGATTGCCGAAAGTGGCGAATTTAAGATAGCTGTCGGTGCTTCTTCAAGAGACATCCGTCTAACGGAAACCATACTGCTGCAATCTACACAGGAGGTACCGCTGGCTTTTGACGAATACACTTTTTTCCGAGAATACTGGGACAACCCCCAGACCCGGGAATTCTTAAAAGAGCTGGTTCCTAACTGGATCAATGGTTTCGTGCCCGAAGGCAAAGCCATGGATGAAGCAGCTTTTCACGATTTTTTAATTGATCACCCATTAATAAAGTATCCGTATA
>CAYXIT010000013.1:36745-49917 GCA_964465275.1 uncultured Bacteroidales bacterium
TCAATGGAGCAGGTTTTTGACCTTGTGGAAAAATGTAAATATCTGACCTACAAACCGTAATAAAAGCACCACAGCCTGACTTGATCCATCAGGAAAGGCTGTGGTATTTAAATACAAAAATTAACTGTCCGCCACAATCAAAGTCTATTAAAAACCCAAACCTTTCGATTCAAAACCTTACCTGCTATTTCTCTTTTTCAGTGCCTAAGCCAGTTTTTCCCTGTATTTTTCGATCAATGCGCTTGCAAAAGCTGCTTTGTCATTCCGTAGTAACTCCATAGCTTCTCCATTTACAATGGTTGGATGGATGTCCCTGAGGTAACTGTCACTCCAGGTTGCAAGCTCTACAAGTATGGGTGTCAAAGCCAATCCCTTTTCAGATAAAAGATAAAGGTTGGTCTTTTTATTGTTAGGTGGTTTTGTTTTGAGGATAATTCCAACTTCCTCCAGAAGTTTGAGCTTGGCCGATAGAATATTAGTAGCAATAGCTTCATCACTCTCCGTAAAGTCTTTAAAGGTTTCTTTGCCTTCCATGAGCATTTGCTTTACGATAACCAACATCCACTTGTCGCCTAAAACATCCAGGGCTGAAGTAATAGGGCAATCACATCTGAAATCCTGTCGCATCTGTTAAGTTAATATTAAATATTACTTGCAAAATGAAATTTATTTTCATTATTGCTTGCATTTTGAAAGTTAATTCGTAATTTTGCTTGCGAAACAAAAGTAATAATTATTTATCATATAACGAAAACTATGAGAAAAGTATTAACAGTATTAGCACTATCAGGTATTCTCGCTTCCTGTGGTACAGCCCAAACAAATTCAACTAGCGAGGTTAACTCAATAAACAGCGAAAATATGACAAACAAAGAGATCGTAGGTACCTTTTTAGGTGCTGTAATGAAGCAAGACACCGCAACTATGCGTCAGGTAGCCAATGCGGATTACATTCAACACAATCCATTTGTGCCAACTGGTTTAGAACCATTTATTGGTTTATTACCCGTTTTAAAAGAACACGGAACGTATGCAGAAAACGTAAGAATGTTTCAAGATGGCGACTATGTGTTTATGCATAACATCTGGAGAAACGCCAAGCCATTTGGGGCAGATGAAATGGTGGCTTTTGATATTATTCGGGTAGATGAAAACGGAAAAGTAGCCGAACATTGGGACGCCATGACAATTTTGGTGAAAGAAACTGCCAGCGGAAGAACACAAACCGATGGCCCAACAACAGTTGAAGACCTGGACAAAACCGAGGCAAACAAAGCATTGGCAGTTTCCCTTGTTGAAGACGTTTTAATGGGTAAAGATCCAGGTAAGATTGGCGACTACATCAGTTCAGAAGAGTACCATCAACACAACCCTCAAATTAAAGACGGATTGACTGGCATAGCAGAAGCAATAGAGTATCTCACTTCTCAAAACAATATGTTTAAATATACCAAAATCCATAAGGTGTTGGGTGAAGGTAACTTCGTCCTTACTGTAAGCGAAGGTGAATGGAATGGTGGTAAAAAGCACGTATTTTATGACTTGTTCAGAATGAAAGACGGTAAAATCGTAGAACATTGGGATGTGATCCAGGAAATACCTACCGAAGGTCTGGCACACAATAACGGAATGTTTGGATTTTAAAAAATTAACAATTGTCAAAATGAAAAATGTAATCATCACAGGAAGCAGCAACGGATTTGGCCTGAAAGCTGCGAAAGATTTTGCCGATAATGGCTATCAGGTTTTTGCTACAATGCGTAATCCAAGCGGAAAAAATGCAGATGCAAAAGCAGAATTAGAAGGACATTCTGTCCACATCAAAGTAGTGGATATGGATGTTACTAAAGATACATCTGTAAAAGAAGCAATGGCTATTATTCTTGCAGAAGCAGGAAACATTGATATTCTCATCAACAATGCAGGGATTATGTATTTGGGAATCACCGAAGCATTTAGTGTTGAACAAGCTCATTTTCAAATGGAAACCAATTATTATGGTGCTATCAGGGTAATGCAAGCTGTATTACCATCTATGCGTACGGCTGGTTCTGGTTTAATCATCAATACTTCATCCTTGGTTGGTCGCATGTCGCCACCATTTTTTGGAACATACACCGCAACTAAACACGCCTTAGAGGGCTATTCCCAGGCATTACGTTATGAGGTATCTCCCTTCGGAATAGATGTAGTTTTAGTAGAACCAGGTCCATTTGGTACAGGTTTGTTGGCATCTGGTCAAGTACCTGCACATAGCGAAGTGTTAGAAGCTTATGGCGAGTTGGCAGGTGTTCCAACAGCAATGGGAGCAAATTTTGCTCAGATGTTGCAAAGTGAAAACGCTCCTGACCCACAATGGGTAGTAGATGCGTATTTAAAATTAGCAGAATTGCCATTTGGAAGTCGCCCTACAAGAACGGTTGTTGGTATCACTTGGGGTACAGATAAAATCAACGAGCTAACGCAACCGATTCAAGACGGCATTTTAAAAGAAATGCAACTTGAAGCAGTTTTAGGCGGTGCTTCTGCTTAATCAATAAGCCTGCTTTCTATTTAAAAAATCACAAGGGTTTCGGCTTTTGTGATTTTTTTGTAAAGTACTTTAGTGTAGTTTCTTCCTGAAATTGCCTACAACATTTCCATTACTACCTGGCACTTATTTCTCTCTCAACCTCAGCATTGGCTGGATTTCCAGGTTTAATGAATTAATTTCATTTCTAACCATCATTCATTTAAAATTTCAATAATTCAAATACAACGCCCCCGCAATAAACAGCCCTGCTACTACTGAAAGGATAAGAAAAAGCGGCCATACAAACTTAACCCATTTATCGAACGGTACACCGGCAATGGCCAGAGATGCCATTAATACTCCATTGGTTGGGATGATCATGTTGGAGAATCCATCGCCCGAGATAAAGATTAACACTGCCGTTTGCCTTGAAATGCCCAACAGATCAGACAATGGAACCATCAGTGGCATGGATACCATGGCCTGCCCTGAAGCCGATGGGATGAAAAAGTTCAGCA
Organism: uncultured Bacteroidales bacterium; assembly: GCA_964465275.1. GTDB lineage: Bacteria > Bacteroidota > Bacteroidia > Bacteroidales > UBA7960 > SKVR01. Next base: position 39,776 of record CAYXIT010000013.1, read on the forward strand.
TGGTTTGGAATGCATACATCCCCTGTGCAGAAACTATTGGGTGTCTTCCCTCCAACATGTCGGATGCCTGAAACAGGATGGTGTCGATGATCATCCCTTCTACCATGACCACTTGTATGCCACGGGCAAAGCCCACGATCAAAGCCGGAACAAGCATCACCTCAAGCCCTTTTATAAAGCCTTTCATGGCTTCATCGCCCGACATGCCGCTTATTAGGATGGTGCAGACACCCACGGCAAAAAAACCGCCGGTCATCTCAATCAGGCCCCATCCCATGGTTTGCACAGCAAAAAGGATCATGGCGAAAAGAACGAGACCCGATACCGCGATACCAAAATGTTTGGCAGTGGGTTTGTGATCCCCGATAACAATGCCATTTCCTTCAAGGATAAATGGATCGTCGGGCATTGCCGATCGCAATCTGTCCTTCTTTACCCTTTTGCCATACCAAACCAGAAATCCAAAACCCAGCATTACAGCAATTATAAAGAAGATGATTCGTAAGCCCATGCCGCTTCCAATAGGCAGTTCGGCAATTCTTTGCGCTATCTGTACCGTAAAAGGATTTGTAATAGCGGTTGACCACCCTACACCTGTTGCAATGGTCAATACACCAAGCCCAAACAAACGATCATACCCCAATCGTTTGGATATCAGAAGAAAGATAGGGATCAGCGGAATAAATTCGGCCCCCATTCCCATAAAGGTTGAAGCAGAAGCAATAAAAATGAACAGGATAAAGCTTAGCAGGATGGGGGAATTGCCAAATTTGTGCAGCAACAGGTTGATAAACACATTGATGGTACCAGTTTGCTGTATCAATGCCAGTACCGCCCCGATGATAAACACAAAGAAAATCAGTGGAGCAGCGGAGTTCAGTCCCTTTGGAATAGAAGAAAACAAACCCAGAAGGCTTATGGGAGTTGATTTTCCGGGCACTTCATCCCCCAGTATCACACCCTGAACAGAAAAGTGCTTTGGTATTTGCTGATAACTGCCCGGAAGCACCAGTGTTTGCTCTACATTATCAACAACACGGGTGGTTCGTTCAAACTGTCCGCTGGGAATAAAATATGTCATTATACTGCTGAACAGTATAATTGCCGACAGAAAAATAAAAACATGTGGGATTTTAAGGTTCTTCATTTTCAATGTTCGGTTTACTTTTCCGGTTTTAAATAATTCCTTTGTGTCTTAGCTGTTTCTGGGTTGATCCCTAACCATTCAACCACTTTTCAAAACTACTGTTGGGCTCACCGAAAGGATAGCTCCAGTCAGGTTTTAGTCTGAGACCGGTTTCCTTTCTCCAGATAAAATCTATGGCTTCGCCGGCATCTTTTTTATTATTAACTTTAGTCAGCAGCAGTGTGCTGTCTTCAAGTTGAATATTCCCAATGGATGAAGCAATGTTTTGGGCAAGCAGGGCGTTGAAAATGACCTCGGCCTGCCGCTGGTCCCAGGTTGCCCATACAATACCATATTCGCCTGACAGGAGTGTTTGCTCATCTATAGAAACCTCTATATCTAAGGGTGTTCCAGAAGGCAGGTCAGGTATATTTTTATTGCTGAAAACCTTCCATGAAACAGAGATACCCCGATGGAGAAAAATTTCTCCATCGGGATTGAATAACCCTGTTTTTTTTATCAGGTTCATCTGTTTATAATTTGATTAATTCGGTCAGATGGAGCTCGCCAACAATAACCGGCACAAGTGTTTTGGAGTTGTTGTGAAAATACAATCACCCGCGTGTGTGTCAAAATTCTGGTCATGGCTCGGTTCATGTTTAAGATTTTGGGAGGTCCAATTGGGAATAAAAAGTCTTTTTATTCTGCCGGTGGGTTGTGAGTCAGATCAGCATCGAGTCTGAACATATAGGACCATGATGCATCAATTGTCTCACGAAATGCAGCCTGCATCTCATCTCTTTTTTCCTTTCCATGAGCATTTTCATAAATGGTCATGACATTCTCCCGCTCCACGTCCAATGCGGCAAAGTTTGCGAAAGGGGTAGCGACAAAGAAATCAGGGGAATCTTTACTTCCTCCCATTACAGAATACCAAAAACCACGTGGAGACCCTTCTGCTTTTGCTGTTTCGTCTGTTACTTCTTTTATAATTTCCCTGAATTTTCTCCAATTATTTACCTGCCAGTAGTTTACCCAAAGTACCGGGTCTGGGTTGGGATATGTTCTGCTTAATTCGGGTATGAACCTGGCAAAGTTCGTTTCGGCTGATTCAACGTGCGGATTGATCAGATCGCGTGAAATATCGCGGCATTTCATGCCAGCTTCATCAGTTGAATCATCCATTTCAGCCCAGTTGCCCATGGCTGAAGTCAAGGCATACACATTCCCTTCACCATTGACCCTGCTCCACATATTCCATGTCCATTCTCCTTCATTTTCGAGGTAACATGCTTTCCAGGCTTTGACACCTTCACGGAACTGATTGTTATGACCGGGTTTAATGGTGAATTCTGTCATCGAAAGGATGAATCCTCTTTCGGTTTCCTGTGCTTCAACACCATTGCTGAAGAGTGTTGATGCAGCAAAAAACATCACTGCAATTAGTAAATTTCTCATTTGTACGCTGATCGTTTTCATAATGATTTTGATTTAAAAATGCCTACTCTTTGGTAAAGGATTTTCGGCTTGCTCCTCAAATACAATAAACCTGAACGAAAGTAATTTGGGAGAAGGCTAAAGGGGTAGGATTATTATTGCAATTCGTTGGACTTTTCTGACATAGGAATGCAGGAACCTGTAAATGAGAGATTTGTTGGTTGCCTGCCAGGGAATGACCAGGGAATTACGGTGGGCAATAAAATACGGAGTTGGGTTAATTATCAACGGGCTTGATTGATATATTCCGAGGGGCTGCAACCAAATTGTTTTTTGAATGCACGGGCAAAATAGGAATTGTCAGTAAAGCCCACTTTATAGCAAATTTCTGAAACCGACCCGGCCTTTTGCGAAAGCAGATCTGCTGCCCTTTGAAGGCGAAGAGAGCCTATCAACTGACCGGGTGATTGGTCAATCAGCGCTTTGAGTTTGCGGTTGAGTTGAGAAATACTCATGTTTACATGCTCAGCAAGACGTTCAACCGAGAATTGCTCATCTTCGAAATGGGTTTCGATGGTTTTTACGATTTTTTCCAGAAACGCCTGGTCAACAGAAACAGAGGAAACATCAGAAGGCCTGATGACTGTGGCTTTGCTGAAACGTTTACGGAGTTGTATGCGCTGATGGATCAGATTTCTAACATTGGCAATAAGCTCCCTTGCATTGAAAGGCTTTGTCAGATAAATATCCACACCCGTTTCCAGTCCGTCAATTTTATCATCAATACCGGCCCGGGCAGTTAACATGATTATAGGGATATGGCTGGTTTTTTCATCTGCCCTGATGGCTTTGCTGAACTGATAGCCATCCATTCTGGGCATCATCACATCAGAAATGATAAGGTCGGGCATGATATCCTGCGCCATTTTAATGCCTTCCACTCCATTACCGGCCTCGGCTACCCGGTAATTCTCTTCAAGCTGTTCGCGGATATATGACCTGACATCGGTATTGTCCTCTACCACCAATACCCTTTCGTGTGTTTCTCCATTTTCTGTTATTAAGGTTGCTGCAGCAGATAACTCTTCAGCAGGTTCAGGCAACATATCCAAACTTTCTGCAAGGATATTATTTCCGTTGCTTTTTCCTGTATCCTCTTCTTTTGCAGATCCATTGGTATCAATGGGAAGTGAGATAGCAAATTCACTTCCGATACCTTCCTCGCTGCTTGCCGTAATTTCTCCATTGTGAAGCAGCACCAGTTCCCTGGTAAGTGCCAGACCAATGCCTGTGCCTTCATAATCGCGGGTGCTAGAAGCATCCACCTGGTAAAAACGGTCGAAAACGTGTTCTATCCTGTCTTTCGGAATGCCAATTCCTGTATCAATTACGCGGATAACAACTTCGTGATCTTGCTCTATGCCAATAGAAACGGTGATCCTGCCATTTTCAGGTGTAAATTTTAATGCATTGGATACCAGGTTGTAAAAAACCTTTTCCATTTTGTCAGGGTCAAAAGAAACAGGAATATGATCTGCTTCAGATTCAAAGACCAGTTCAATATTTTTTCCGGCAGCAAGGGATTCAAAGGAAAAGAAAAGACTTTTCAGGAAGGAGACTATATTTTGTCTTGATGCTGCGAGTTCCATGCTTCCGGCTTCGAGTTTCGACAAGTCGAGCAACTCATTGATCAGCGCCAGCAGCCTTTTTGCGTTGCGGTTGGCTACCTGGAGTTTTCCTTTTTCTTTTATGTCGATGCCCGAAGTCATTACACTTTCTATCTGTCCCAGGATCAAAGTAAGTGGTGTTCGGAATTCATGGGATATGTTGGCGAAAAAGTGTGATTTCAATTGATCTAAATTCCGGAGCGAATCTGTAGTCACTTTCTCTATCTTTAACTGGTTCCGAAGAAGAATTCTGTTCATTTCATAGCGCCTTAACCCCAAAATCGCAAACGAAAACAGCATCAGATATAATGCAAATGCCCACCAGGTAAACCACCAGGGCGCCAGCACTTTGAAACTATAGCTGATGGGTTCGCTCCAAACCCCGTCAGGACTTTTGGCACGGAGTTTAAATGAGTAGTTACCCTGCCTTAGGTTGCTGTATTCAACCGAAGTTTTGGTGCCCAAAGGGCTCCATTGCTTTTCGCTCCCTTCGAGCATAAACTGGTACTGAACCATAAATGGTCTGGCGGTTTCAATGGCCACAAAATCAAATCCAATGGTGTTATGTGTGTAAGGTAAAACCAGGTTTTGGGGAATGGCATTGAAGGGACTTATCCCATCGAAGCGGACATTACTGAATTTATGGATCATGGTATCGCGTTCGCTTTCAGTTAAGCGTTTGCCAAAAACACTTAATTCGTTATGCACAAAAGCAGGAACACTTTGCGGTGATTGGAACTCGTCGCCCTGTCTTGCCCTTGCCTTTTGCAGGCTATGCCAGCTGATATTTTCATGATTGATGCTTACGCTTTGGATGAACACCTGCGGGGCCATGGTATTTTTGCGCACTTCCCTATAATCAAAACGTACCAGTTTATCACCTGTTCCTGCCCAGATAAATCCATCGCTGTCAACAAGCATACTGTAATTGTTGCTTACATCTTTGATAGGGTAGCCTGTTTGCTGGTTAAAGTGTTCCACACCTTCTTTCGCGATTTGTTCGCGGTTTGTATGTAATCCGCCTTTTAGAATTGTAAACCCGTTACTTGTACCAATGATGATATTGCCATCTTCATCTTCAATAATTTCATAAATTATATCATTGGGAAGGCCATGAGATGTGTTATAGTTTTCGAAAATGGCTTGTGTAATTTGTGAAACATTACCCCGGCTCAGCATTTTTATCCATTCTTTTCTGATAATGGATACGCCGCCGCCCCAGCTTCCGATGAGCAGGTTACCTTGTTTGTCTTCTGTTACGATGGATAACTTATTGTCGGGTAGTCCCTGGGCTGTTGTAAAGTTGATGAAGTTTTCCCCGTCGAACCTGCTTAATCCACCCCGGGTTGCGAACCATATTGCACCCGTATTATCTTCCTGGATGTTCCAAACGGTATTGTGCACCAGCCCCTGACCCGTGGTGTAATTGGTAAAAGATTTGCCATCAAACCTGCTCAATCCGCCTTCGTAGGTTCCAAACCAGATGTTTCCTTTACTGTCTTCCGCAAGACTTATAACGCTGTTTGTGATCAGGCCTTGTGCCATGCTCCAGGTTGTTATAGATTTACTGTCGTACTTACTTAAGCCGTAGCCGGAACCGAACAACAGGTTTCCGGCTTTATCCTGCATCATGGCCATAACACTGCTAACCAAAAATCCTTGATCAGTTGAATAGTTGGTATAGGATCCCTTTTTGTCATTCTTCTGGTCTTTCGCGAATTTTGTGAGTCCGCCATCTTCAGTGCCGATCCAGATGTCACCGTTATGATCTTCGGTTGCTGAAAAAACAGCTTTACCCGGAAGCCCCTGCATTGCAGTATATTCAATCGTACTCTTGCCATTAAATTTGCTTAATCCGTGGCCCTTTGTGCCAAACCAAATGCTCCCTGCCTGATCTTCTACCATGCAGACAATATCGTTGCTTGCCAATCCCTGTTCAGATGTATAGTTAATAAATGATGAGTCCTGTTTAATGAATTCCGAAACACCTTCTTCCGATCCAAACCAGATATTGCCGGCCCGGTCTTCCAGGATGCTTGTAATAGAATTACTTATTAACCCGTCAGCCTTTGTATAAGTTGTTACAGCAGATCTGTCCATTTGCACATTGGTAGGATCCAATCTTACCGCTCCTTTGCTTGATCCGAACCATAACATACCGTCACGGTCTTCTATAATACTATAAACGATCTCATCTTCAAGGCCGGTTATTTGAGAATAATCATAAAAGAGGGTTTCACTCTGGGTACTTTTAGCAGGGTTCAATTTGAATACACCTCTGTCTCCTGCCATCCAAAGATTATTATTACGGTCTTCAATAATGCCACCTGCGTAATTGCCGGTAATGCCTTGCTTATCCTCATAATGGATAAACTGACTCATAGTGCTATCATTCTGACCCGGATTGAAACGGCTCAAACCACCACGGGTAGCAGCCCAGATATTCCCCCTTTTGTCTTCAATGATTTTATTGACATGGTTGTCAGGAAGCCCTTGCTCAGTGGTAAAGTTTTCGAAATAAAAACCATTGTATTTACTTACTCCTCCATATGTGCTGAACCAGATGTTTCCCTCATTGTCTTCAGTTATAGCTTCGACAAGGTTGTGTATTAAACCATGAGATGAATTATAATTTGTAAATGTTTTTCCATCATACTTGCTTACCCCATTCCCGAATGTGCCAAACCAGAGATTTCCGGCTTTGTCTCTGAATCCGCTTAATACACTGCTCAAAGCCAAACCATGTTCGGTATTGAAGTTTTGCATGGTCATGAAAAAATCAGCCGGTGTTTTAACAGGCGGCGGTTTTGTTGTTAAATCTATAATCTCGGGTGACGGTTTATCTCTTAAATAGTGAATGACCGGCTCGCCGGCATTTATTATTGAAGGTGGCTCAATAGATTCAGTAACAGAGAAAATATGCTGGTTTAAAGGTTCAGGGTCTGAATTGCAGCCGGCAAGAGCAACGAGCAAAATACCTGTAAATGGTAAAAAGTAAATCTTTTGAAGAAACTTCATTTTTTATTATCTGCTTTAAACGGCTATTTAAAGATAATAGTTTTGAACAACATAAAGACCTTTTAGTTTAACGAATTGGAATGTTTTGCTGATTTCAAAGAATTTAAAAGCTTAATTAACGCAAACATTTTCAGGCTTTAACAGGCTGATAAGCTTTACATGATTGAGATGTTAATGTTCTGCATCATCATAAAAAACCCGGCAAATCGTAAAGCTCGATTTGCCAGGTAATAAGAAGAAAAAATATTTATTATAAGTTGTTTTGAAAAAAACCAGTAAATATTATTGAGCTTGCTTATAGGTCATAAACCAGGTAAGACTATAAAAGCCCTGGGCCGGATCCGGATCACCCGCAGCATTTAATTCTTTTTCATTCAGATATGGTACCATTACATCTTCACCCAATTGCCAGTTAGCAGGTAATACAACCCTGTTATTATCGTAATTGGTTTGCAATGCTAAAAGAGTCCTTTTAATTTCGTCAATATTTCTTCCTACTTCATTTGGATAAAAGTAAAAAGCCCTGATTTTGTTTTCCGGGTCAATAAAGAAAACACCCCGGATGCTTTGCCCGATATTGTTTTTTGAATCAAGCATACCAAAACTGTTGGCGATGGAGTATGTTGGATCTTCAACCAGAGGGAAGCTAATCTTAACAGGATCTCTTCCTTTGAAGCTTAATTCTTCAAGAGCTGCTTTCCATCCCTTGTGAGATTCCAACTTATCCGTAGAAACAATGATAATCTCTGTATTCAATGCCTTAAATCCCTTTTGCTGATAGGCCAGTTCCAGAATTTCTGATGAACACACAGGAGTATAATCACGAGGATGTGAAAATATTATTTTCCAGTTACTTCCGAAATCGTGGGGAAAAGAGATCTGCCCATTGGTTGATTGAGCCTTGAATGAGGGCGCTTCCGATCCAATTAATGGAATCCTTTGGTTTACTTCTTTTTGTGCCTGGGAAATATTCAAAGATAGAAGTATTATCCCGGCAATGATCAACATTTTTTTCATAGCTTAAAATTTTTAGTTTGTAATGTTTGAGAACTTAAGAATCATGTGTTTTTTCTGATTCCATATCAAAGTAACATTATAATTTATCTGAAAAAAAGTGACTTAGGACGAGATGGGCGAAAGTTTGTCCGAAGCATAGGATAGATTTATCCGGAAGTACTTTTTTGGTGTTGGATCAAATAGTTGGAATCGAAGGGCACACAGTTTGTTAAATTTGTTGATTGGCTGCCAGAAGCTTGTTTGGGGTAATTAATGAACGAAAAAGTTGTAATATGGTTTCAGAAAATCGGGTTCAGATTGTTTGAAGCACATTCATCAAATCATTCCTGAAGGATTTACTTAAAGGGATGGCTTTTTTGGCTACCGCGATATGGCTTAATGTAACTTCATCTATATGTTCTACATTAACAATGTAGGAACGATGAACACGCATAAAATGCCCTTGCGGGAGTTTTTCACTTATGTCTTTCAGTGTCATTACCAATAAATACTCCTTGTCTTTGGAAAAGATACGGCAATAGTTGCGTTCAGCTTCAATATAGTAAATGTCTTTTATGGTAATTTTTACCATTTTATCATGGTTTCTCACGTAAATAGAGTCAGTTAAAAAAGAAGAACTCCGGCCTTTTTGAGAAGCACTTTCCTTCACAATAAAGTTTTCAGAAATAGAAGCCGATTGCAAACGGCTTGCAGTAAGTTCGATGGCACGTTTCAGGTCAAGGCTCTTATAGGGTTTTGAGATAAACGCATAAGGATGGGTGGCTTTGGCCCGGTTAAAATGTGCATCATCGGCATTGGCTGTAAGATAAATAACAGGAATATCATGCTCTTTTTGCATCATTTCCGCCGTCTGAATGCCATCAATATTTCCTTTCAGGTTAATATCCAGCAATACAATGTCGGGCTGATTTTCCCTTACATGCATCAGTGCTTCTTCGCCTCTTGGCACAATGCCGGTTACTTCGTATCCAAAATTAGAGATTTGCAGGGAGATGTTGGCACCAATTACCATTTCATCTTCAACAATCAGTATTCGCAAAGGATTTTTCATGTTATGCTGCTTTTGTTATTCTAAATCTAAACTTTGTTGATGTTCCTGTCTCTGATATCTCAGTCATTTCCCCGTTGAGCTGGCGGGTTAGCAGATCAACCAGCTGTGAGCCAAATCCTGTCCCCAGAGGTTTCTGCCCTTTGATTTTCCCTACGCCATTATCAGAAACTGTAAGGGTAAGAATTCCTGGGTCGGGTTGTGATAAACTGATCTGCACCATTCCTTTGGATTTCTCCGGGAAAGCATATTTGAGGGAGTTGGTTAACAGTTCATTTACAATCAAACCAATGGGAACAGCTGTGTCAATATCCAGTTCGAGGCTTTCCATTGCACATTCTATTTTCACTTTCTCTTCGGCATCAAAAGCATCCAGGATACCTTCACTTAAATTGACGAAATAATCTTTCATTTCGATGCTTCCCAGGTTCTCTCCCTGATATAACTTCTGGTGGATAATGCCCATGGATTGCACCCTGTTCTGGCTTTCTAACATGGCATCTTTGGATGTGGAATCTTCCATTTGAGCGCATTGCAGGGCAATAAGGCTTTTTACCATCTCCAGGTTGTTTTTTACCCGATGATGGATCTCTTTCATCAGCAGTTCATTTTGACGGTTTTTGGCATACAATTGCTGGTTCAAAGCCTGAAGAGCTTTCTTCTTTTTTCGGATTGAGTTCATGCTGATAATCATCCCCAGCAAACTAATGATTAGGATTCCTGCAATAATTATGTAAAGAATTTGCACTATGCGTTGCTGAGCTATCCGGGCCTCCTGCCGGCTTATGGTATCCTGCTTTTTTTCTGTTTCGTATTTCACAAGCAGCTC
>CAYXIT010000013.1:50031-53054 GCA_964465275.1 uncultured Bacteroidales bacterium
GGTATTGCTTTTTCATATTGCTCGCGCATGGTATAAACATGGCCAATATTGGCCAATGATACAAGGGAATACCGGGTTAAACCCATTTCTTCTGATTTTTTCAAATTTGAGTGATAATCATCGAGGGCTTCGTCAAACCGATCCAGGTATTTCAAAATATTTCCTCTCCAGTTGATACAAGCCATGTAAAGCAATCCTGTTTCACCCATTTCGTCATAAATATCAATAGCCTGGTTGATTATCCTTAGAGCATGTTCTGTTTCACCGTCGATAAACAGCAAATTGGCCGATTTACGTCGATAGGTAATGGCAAGGTCTTCGGGCTCATTCAATTGGGTTTGAATGGCAATGGCCATATCACAATACTTATTTCCTTCTTCAAATTTGTATTGAGAATACAACAAATCACATAACCCTGTATAACAAAGGGCCATGCCTCTTTGGTTATCAGTTTCCTGGTAAATTTCCAGGGCTTTGAAAACCTTGTTCATAGCCTCTGCATAATCAGCTTTAGAGCTGAGATAATCTGAAAATTGCAGATACGTTTTAGCAAGTGTGTCTTTTTGTTGGGTATCTTCATAAAATGAGATGGTGAGTTGAAGATAATACACAGCTGAGTCCATCTTTCCATAGAGATTGTGCCAGATGGCCATATATTTATGGGTTTGAGCCAATTTTTCTTTTTCTTTTTGGAATAGTTGCAAAGATTCATGCAGCTTGCTGAATACCTGTGCAGTATCTTTGGCATTGTTGATTCTTTCGGCTATCCAATCCAGGGTTGAAGAATTTGGATTATTTCTGTTTTGCCCTTGAATAGCAGTGGGTAAGATCACACCCAACAGGAAAATCAGGCCCAATAATTTACCAGACTTACAAACCTTTAGTAAATTCAGAACATTAAGACCTATCTGTTTTGCAGTTGACATGACAAGAGGCATCCTCCGGCATATTATTTTGTTCATATTGCTTTTTTAATGTCCTTCCGAAACAAATTATGAAATATATACTTGTTTATATTTGGGTGGTATTAAATTATAAATTAACAGCATAGTTTATTTGAAAAGCTTACCTGTTTTAAAACATAAAGTTAATTCCGGAACAGGATGAGACAATAGGATTTTTCAAGCAAAAGACAGGACATTTTACATAAAAATTAAACCCCTCAGATTTTTTCAGTAAATCAATAAATATGCAAGTTACCTGATATATACTGAAAAATGTTTTCGATGCTGTGTTGAATGCTTCAGGGTAATGAATAACTTAAATGACAGGTTTTTTAAAATATCATATCTGGTATTCAATGAATAAATACATTTGGAAATGGGTATCTTTGACGTTACTTTAACTTGTTAATTGTAAATCATTTGAAGGGATAGGATGAAGAATAAAGCAAACAAATCAGTATTTACCCGCCTGAGCATCATGATGTTTTTCCAATACATGATGCTGGCTGTATGGTGGATACCCCTGGCAGCATACCTGGCCAATATGGGATTATCAAGAAATCTGACGGCTCTTATTTTGAGCTCTATGGCCTTCGGCTCGGTGGTTTCACCTATGGTGGGTATGCTGGCCGACAGGTATTTTAAAGGACAATACGTACTTGCATTTTCCAACTTCATGGTTGCTGTAATGCTGTTCTTTGCAGGAAGTACTTCAAATCCGGTAAACCTGTTTATCTTTTTGCTCATTGCAATGCTTTTTTATATGCCTACCTGGGCCTTAACCAGCTCCATTACCATGGCCAATATACCTTCTGAGCTTTTTTCCCGAATCAGGGTTTTTGGTACAATCGGCTGGATTACGGCGGGTGTGTTCAGTGTAATAATCGTAGGTTGGTTTAAAAGTGATTTTGATGGTACAAATCTTCCCTTCTTTTTTGGTGGCGGAATTGCTGTTCTGGCTGCATTGATTAATCTAACGCTTCCTGATACACCACCCCGAGGACCTGGCCAAAAAGCATCCTTGCTCGATATTATGGGTTTCAGAAGCATTTCCATGTTACGCGACAGAAATTTTGCCGTTTTTCTTACACTTTTATTTCTGTCCATGATCCCTTTTTCTATGTACTGGTCTTATTTTTCCGAATATCTGTTTGATAGTGGTTATAAACTTATAACTGTTACAATGAGCATAGGACAGGTAACTGAAATAATTATTTTACTTACGGTTCCGTGGTTTATAAAAAAGATTGGACTTCGAAAAACCATGATTCTCGGGATGATTGCTCTGGTAATTCGTTATCTTTCTCTTTATATGGCAGGTAGCGATGCCCAGTTGACCTATGTGCTGATTGGAGTGGGAGTCCATGGAATCATTTTCGGATATCACCATCTGGGCGGGCAGATCTATACTGACAAGAAAGCGCCTGAAGCTTTGCGCTCCCAGGCCCAGGGACTGATTTTCTTTGTCACATTTGCCATGGGACTGCTGGCTGGAAATTTTATCTGCGGGTGGATTATCCGGATGTATTCGGTTGATACTCCTGCAGGATTGGACTATCAGTGGGAAGCCATCTGGGGCGTTACTGCCATCATGTCGTTCATTGTGCTGGTGGCATTTACTCTGTTGTTTAAAAAGGAAGATTATCAGACCATCCGCACTTCCTGAAGTTTTTGTTCCAGGTTCTCAAAAATGTAAAACACCGCAGGGCATGTTTCTGTATTTTTCACACAGGTCGATAAGATGCTCCTGATATTCTTCTGGTCGGTATGCGGATATTCGCGGCAGGCTTTGGGCCTGGATGAATACACCATACAATAATTGTCGTCCATGAGAAAGGGGCAGGGCATGGATTGGAAAACAAAATCACCATCCTCATCAATCCGGATATAAGTATCCGTAAATGCTGAGGTTTTCATTTTCAGGTGAGTTGATAAACGTTCAATATCCTTTATTAGAAGTCTTGGACCCAAACCTCTGCAGCAATTGGCACAATCCAGGCAGTTGATTTGCTCAAATGCTTCTTCATGCAAATGCTGAAATATCTCATCGGCCCGGCCGGGCTTGAGTTTTTTAACCTT
>CAYXIT010000014.1:0-5923 GCA_964465275.1 uncultured Bacteroidales bacterium
CTTGCTATATGAAAACTTAGTGGTTAAAATCCGCTACTGCTCTTATACCAAACGTTAGCTACCACCTTAAAAACGTACTTATGATATGATAACTGATAAATTAATTATTTTGCAAATGGGTATTGGGAACATCCGGTTTTGATTTGAGATTAGCAATAATTGACAGCTAGCTTTTTTTGTTAAAGACGAATAAAGTGCATTTTCAATCTTGTTGACGCAGTTTTAATTATGAATAGATACTATTTGACTGGATATTATGGAAAAGAGAGAACAATTGGAATCAGTGATATTGAAAAATCAATTAATAAATATGGATTTATAATTGATTTTAAAATGTTCTCAGACATTGCCATAAGTATGATTATTGAAATTGAAGAATTTAAAGTTGACTCATTATTCGATGAATTGACAAGCTATATGAAAATGAATGAATTTGAATACATAAGTACAGATTCTAAAAAGGAATGTATAATCTTACTAAATGTGACATTCACAAAAGGAACAGGTGATTTGAGGATTGAAGTACCTGCTGTACCTGGTTGATTTATATCAGTAAAAAAAAAGGCGGTAGCTAACACGCGGTCATAAAACATTGGGGGCTAAGTGGTTATTCGAATCTCGGTTCTCGCATCAAAGTCCGTTGTACCTTGATAGTGAAGTAGCTCCGAAATCCCCAACGTTTTATACCGCCGGCCGTTGGGCTTAATGTCGGGTAATGGATTAGTTCAAACAGTATAATATAACAAAATATGAAAAAGAGAAATATACGCGCAATTGCATTATCTGTCCTTTTTTCAAGTATTGGTTTTGTGCTTTCTTTTATACAAAAAAAGTTATTAAATATTGATTTATCGAAGCTTGAGATGTCGATTATTGCTTTTATTATAACGACACTATGTGCTCTTATACTTTTTCCAAAAGTTTTCAAAATACCATTTGGAAGAGTAAGCATTAAGGAGTTTATCTTCAAAGTTGGATTATATCCTTCAAAAAAAATATATGGTTTTATATTAATAGGTATTCTCGCAGCAGTTACAACCATATCAGCAATGTTAATTGGGTCTATACTAACGGGTAAATATGTATTCGATAGCTCTACAATTAATCTTGGCCATGCCATTTTTAGTCTTACACCAGGAATATGGGAAGAGGTCTTTTACCGAGGTATTATAATGATTGTACTTCTTAGGATGACTAGTTCTTTTAAAAAAGCAGCAATTATCCAAGTTGTAATTTTTGCACTCGCTCATATCAAAGGCTTTGATTTTTTATCCATTTTAGATGTCTTTTCGGTGTTAGTCATCGCTATTGGCTTTACTTATATGGCATATAAAACAAAATCACTCATTCCAGGTATTGTTTTTCATTACTTACATGACACTTTTTTGTTTTCTGTCCAAATACCAGGTGGAGATTATACTGGATTCAAGGACAATGCATTGTTTTATTCTGTATTATGGATATCAATCGGACTCGTAATTTTAGTAACAAAGCATTTATCGGAAAAATACCAAATAGTTAATAAATTCAATTTATACGATGAGTAATACACGAAAGCACGACATTTTGAATAAGCAATGGCAGGAAAAGCGTTAAATATCAAGGGTTGTAGCTCGCTCAATCTGCATAGTGGTTTGACAGGAAACTACCACGCAATCTACCACTACTCATACAATTTACCGTTGTGTGTAAATTATGCCGAATATTTCAATAAAACTAAATAATACTATATGATTAAAATAATACGAATTGGAAAAAGACTTTTGATTAATTCAATTATTATAACTTTTGTTTTTTTATTTTCCGTTTCATGTGAAAACATAAAAAATCAGGAGAAAAATGATTGGGTAGCAAAAATTACCGAGCAGGTAGAAACCTGGATTGAGACTGAAGCTATCTTAAGTGCTGATTTGTTGATTATTCAGGATGATCAAGTAATTGTAGATGAACAATACGGAATGGATAGCCCGGATGAGGAGAAAAAACTTGAAAAGAATCAACTTTTCAGAATTCATTCAATGACAAAACCTATTACAGCCACAGCTATTTTTATGTTGGAAGAGGAAGGGAAAATTGATGTGAATGAGAAGGTTTCAAAATATATTAAATATTATGAGAACGAAAAGTGTAAAGAAATTACCATAAAACAACTGCTTGAACATACTGCAGGTTTTGGGCAACCAGCTTATCCTAAAGGAAGTATTGAGCTTTACGAAAGCTTGGAAGAAGCTGTTGAGGACCTTGCGGCAGAAGGTCCAAAGTACACGCCAGGAGAGACCTATCATTATAGCGATGGACATACAGCTACGCTGGGTTTAATTATTAGCCGGGTAGCAGGTATGCCAGCAGAAGTTTTTATTCAAAACAGAATATTTACTCCCCTTAAAATGAATAATACATACTTTAACATGGAGAATGAGACCTTTGACAGGACCAGGTTTTGTGACACATATCATTGGAAAGAAGGAAGATACCAGAAGCTTTGGGATAACTTTGATGCCCCTAAAAATCCCTTTTTTAGAGCAAGCGGAGGTGTGATTTCTACAATTTCTGACTTTGCAAAGTTTTTAAAATTTTGGATGAATAAAGGTGTCGTCGATGATAAAAGGCTACTTTCTGAGGAGATTGTCAAAAATGCGTTGACCTCAACTGCGCTAAATGAAGAATATGGCTGGCATTGGGAAATTTACCATCAGAAATCAGAAAATAGTGAATTGCCAATTTTTGGTCACGGCGGATCTTCGGGTACACTTGCATTGGCCATTCCAGACAATAATGCAATGATTCTTTTCTTTACACAGTCAAGAGGAACTTTGACCGCTAATTTTCTTTCAAAAATTATACTTGAAGAACTAGGTTATATTGAGGAAAAGCAATTGCCTGATATTCAAATAACCGAAGATGTGTATGATGCTTTTGTTGGAGATTTTAAAATTAGTTCCGAAATATGGAAGGTTGAAAAAACAGCCAATGGGTTGCTATTCAAATCTGGACGATTGGTTCCATTGGAATTTTTCCCGTTTTCAGATACTTCTTTTGTTCATAAATATATGGATATGCAGTTACTATTCTTTCTGAATGATATAAATAATTGCGATAGTCTGTTGTTTTCTGTTGGAGAACGAAAAATTAGAGGTATTCGTCAATAGATACTTAATTATAGTACGTTTGAGAAAATCTACGCACATATGCGGTCATAAAACATAGCGCGGATAGTGGTAAATTTGAGCAACATAGCATTTAATCAACGTCAGCAACGGTCTTATTAGTGCGTGTTTCGAGGTGCGCTACGTTTCATACCGCCAAACCTGTGGGTAATTTTGACCCTTCGTATAAATAATTTGCAGTAAAATAAAATCTTTTTTTTTGTAAACTGCATTTGTTTAATATATCTAATTTAGCTATGAGAAAAAGAACATTTCTTATTTTAATTTCGATGATTTCGATAATGCAATTCGGCTGCAATAATAGGAAAACAAATATAGCCGAAACAAAAAAAAATGAAACAATTACCTTGTCATTCTATGGCCCGCAAACATCAGAAAATGATTCGGTGAACCCTTTTTTACATTATTTGCTGCTTGTTGAATTTAATAACAATGGATATGAAACAATGATCCGCGGTTTTTATGCCGCAGATGGAAATTCAGCTAATTCAGGTTCGGATTCAGGTGCTGTGTGGCAGGTGAGATATATTCCTGAAGTTACAGGCAAATGGAATTATTCTGCCAAACTATATAAAGGTGATTCTATAGCTGTTAATTACAAAATTGAAAATGCAGAACAAATTGAACTGATTACTAGTAACGGAGAGTTTGTTGTTGTGGATAGAGAAGAAAAAGCGAATGATAAAAGCTTTAAATCACGCATAATTGCAGAAAATGGATATTTCAAATTTCGCGATACGAATCAATATTTCCTTAAAGTTGGAGCAAACAGTCCTGAGAACTTTTTAGCTTATTCAGGTTTTGATAATACCTATCGACTCGAAGATTCAGAGAAAGACGGAGAAGCCAAAATAAATCTTGAGATCCATTCTTATGAACCTCATTTAAAAGACTGGAAAGAAGGTGATCCAACATGGAAAGGCGGGGAAGGCAAGTCTATAATAGGAGCTGTTAATTATTTGGCATCGAAGGGTATGAATGTCATATACTTCTTAACATTTAATATAAATGGTGATGGCAAAGATGTTTGGATGTACACACATCCGGATGACTTTACCCGGTTTGATGTGAGTAAACTGGATCAATGGGAGATCGTATTCCAACACATGCAATCAAAGGGAATATTACTGCATGTTGTTACGCAGGAAACTGAGAATGAAACTTTACTTGATAATGGTGATATGGGCCCTGTGCGTATGCTGTATTATCAGGAGCTAATTGCTCGTTTTGGGCATCATTTGGGGTTGGTATGGAATCTGGGCGAAGAGAATGGTCCTGTGCCATGGGCCAGTGATATGCCGTCTCAGAATGATAAACAGCGAAAGTCAATGGCGAAATACATAAAGGAAAACGACCCTTATAGTCATCCGGTTATAATACACACTTTACCGAATGAAGAAATAAGAGAGGATATTTTATCAAATTTGCTTGGGTATGATTATCTGGATGGTATTTCTCTCCAACATGCTGAGCGGGAAACTGCACCTGAGGCAGTTTCGCGATGGAAATCAAAATCGGACAGTACTGGTCGCCCATGGTTAATTACCATGGATGAAATTGGCATGTGGCATACAGGGGCCAAAACCGATACGGCAGATCCTAACCACCCAACCTTAACAAGGTACGCGCTTTGGGGAACCCTGTTGTCAGGTGCATCGGGTGTAGAATGGTATTTTGGTGCAAATACGGCTCAGAATGATTTGAATACCGAGGACTGGCGTTTGCGGGATCAACTTTGGAGTATTTCAAATCATGCCTGGGTGTTTTTTGAAAAGTATTTACCTTACTGGGAAATGTATCCAAAACCCGAACTGATCAGTAATCAAGATGCTTATTGTTTATATAAGCCAAATGAGATTTATGCCATCTATATTCCAAACTATAATTTATCTAAGATTAATTTACAAGAGGCATCCGGAGAATTTCAGGTTTATTGGTATAACCCTTTGAAGGGGGGTGAGTTAAAAACAGGATCCGTTAAATCTTTAACCGGGGGTCATGAGCTTGATCTGGGGAATCCGCCGTCGGGAATCGGAGAAGACTGGGTGATTCTTATTTCCCGAAAGAATAGTATTTCCGAAACTAATTAATGAATGGATATTAAGGAATAGCTGATTGGAGGGCGCGAACTTAAGTCGCAGCCTGTAATCCGCAACTGCATGTATAACAAGACTGTTGTGGGTAATATGAAATAAAAATTCAAAAAAGATGAAAAACATAATTTCCTTTGTAGAAATTCACCACAATAATTACCAAAACTATTTATTATGAAATTGATCATAATATGCTTTGCAGTCATTCTTTATTCCCCGCTAATCATGAAAGCTCAATCAGTTTACACACAGATGCCTGATGACCCGGAAGCTCTTTATTTCACTTCTGAAAACTTTAACATAGCACCTGATGGAAAGCATGATGTATCTGAAGCGCTTCAGTTTGCTATAAATAAGCTTAAAAAGGAAAAGAATTTCGGAATATTATTTATCCCTGAAGGAAAATATCTCATCAGTAAAACCATTTATGTTCCCAAAGCAATACGAATTATCGGATATGGAGAAAATCGTCCGGAATTTATACTGGGTAAAAACACAGCAGGTTATCAGGATGAATATAACTACATGTTCTGGTTCACCAGCAATCTGGTTGAAGAAGGTGTGCAGCCAAGGGATGCCACTGCAGGAACATTTTATAGTGCCATCTCAAATGTCAATTTCCGGATTGAAAAAGGGAACCCTAAAGCGATTGCACTTCGCACC
>CAYXIT010000014.1:5933-13062 GCA_964465275.1 uncultured Bacteroidales bacterium
CACCCATTTTGCACAGCACAGTTTTGTAAGCCATTGCAACTTTTATACAGGTGAGGGCTATGCCGGAATTTATGACCTGGGAAATGAAATCGAGAATCTGAAATTCTATGGAGGTGAATACGGGATCTCTTCATCCAGGACATCTCCGGGTTGGCCCATGATGATGATTGATCTGTATTTTGAAGGTCAGCGAAGGGCTGCTGTTATAAGCCGAAATACCGGCATGACCATTGTTTCCATGCATGTGAAGGATGCACCTGTAGCTGTTGAACTTCAACAGGGTGTTGCAGACAGATTATTTATGGAAGACTGCCTTTTTGAAAATGTAAAGAAAGGTGTAGTAGTTGGGGTTGAAAACCAAGCCACCAGCCAGATAAATCTGCTGAATATTATGTGTAATAATGTAGATGTTCCCGTGTACTTTTCACCCCGTGGAACAAGTATTGATGGAAAAGGAAATAAATACCGGATCAACAATTTTGTTTATGGGTTGGTCATGGAAGATATGTCTGATGATTCCGGTTATGAAACTGTCGTCGATATGGAAGCCGTTAACCTTGTGCCCGAAAAACTGGATAAGGTCATACCTGATCTGCCTCACATGGACACCTGGGTTAATGTCAAAGATTTCGGAGCTATGGGTGATGGCAGAACAGATGACACGCAGGCCATCAAAGAAGCCATTGCCAAACACAAAAATGTTTATCTGCCAACAGGTTGGTACCGGATCACTGAAACACTTAAACTGAATAAAGGAAATGCATTGATCGGTCTGCATCCTTATGCCACTCAATTGTTGCTTGATGAAAGTGAGGTTAATTTCAGCGGGTTTGGATCACCCGTTCCTTTGCTGGAGTCATCAGAAGGAGGAGACGATATAATCAATGGAATTGGTATTAATACAGGAGGTTATAATAACCGTGCAGTTGGAGTGAAGTGGATGGCCAATGAGAATTCCATGATCAATGATGTGAAATTCGTTGGAGGACATGGCAACATGGCAAAGCCGGGACAGCCTTCCTACACCGGAAGACCGGAACAAAATATCAGTAGTCCTTCAGAGCCGGTTTATGCCCGGGGGATGGACCTGGCCTGGGATAATCAGTACTGGAGCCTTTGGGTTACCAATAATGGTGGGGGAATACTCAAAGATATATGGACTGCTAACACGTATGCCAGTGCAGGCTTATATATCAGTAACACCTCTACCCCGGGAAAAATTTATGCCATGTCAATAGAGCACCATGTGCGACAGGAAGCTCGCCTTAACAATGTTGCCAACTGGAATTTCTATGCCTTCCAGTTTGAGGAAGAAGGCAGGGAGGGTAAAAATGCACTGACACTTAATATAGCTGGCTGCAAAGACCTGATGTTCGCTAATTTCTGGATGTACCGGACGATTCGTGTGAATACGCCCCGGCCGTGGGGTGTGAAAGTATCCAACAGCCACCGCATTGAATTTCGTAATATGCGCAGCTGGACGCAGGTTTTGCAATTGCCTGAACGTACCATTTTCGATATGGACAAAAACCTGATCGTATATCCGGGAGATTTTGCCAGGGTGACTATAACCGGAAAGGAAAAAACCAACAGCAATGAGAACCCGAATAGTATAGCCGATAAACTGGGCTTTGGCTATGAGTTTGCTACCGGTGCCGTTTCTGATAGTGAGGGAAATGTATATTTCTGCGAAAACCAGCAGAAGCGTGTATACCGTTGGTCTGCTGAAACCAACACAATATCTATCTATGCTGATTATCCTTACAAGCCTTTTTCGCTGGCCGTTGACACACAGGACAATTTGATAGTAATCTGTCGTTACGATCCGCAGCCGGGTTTTGAAGATGCTGAACAGCCAAAAACAATCGAGACACTGCCAGACGATAATCCCTTATATAGTGGCTGGGGTAGTGGAGGCTGGGCAATTGTGGCTTATGCCATAAATCCTGATCGTGCGGATGACATGCAGCCACTAAAGCTTGTGAAAACGAATGAAGTGAAAAATATAAAACGTGTAATCCACCCAACCCACCGGTGGAGAGAAAACTTTGAGGATGTAGCCACAGGTATGGCCGAAACAAGTTTTATTGCACCGGATGGTGTTACTATCATTCCCAATACTTTTGATCTCGGGCGCTCAGTGCAGCTTATGGGAGTTTCGCCAAATCAAAGCGAACCTGTTTACGTGACCCATGAAGACCCCAAAATCACTTACCGTTTTCATGTAGATGACAAAGGTATGCTTTCAAATATGAGTGAATTTGTGAAACGAGGTGAGTACAGCAATGTGTATGACAATCAAGGCAACCTGTATTTAGCCGAAGGGCTGATACTTGTTTTAGATAAGGACGGAAATGAAATTAAACGAATCAAACCGGATGAACGTGTACACTCAATGACCTGGGGAGGTAAGAATAAAAATGAACTATTCGTAACCACAAGCACCGCATTTTACAGGATTAAATTGTAGAAGGCAGTCTTTGCAGATATTTCAACGAATAGAAAAATTATGTATGAAAAAAGCCTTACTTTTTTATTGTTTAATGGTAAGTATTACTGTTAATGCGCAAAACTATCAAACCTACTTTTCCGGTAAAACCATTTCTTTCAGTAACCCATATGAAGGCTTAAAATTTCAGAGGGTTGATTCAGTAAGTATAAATCAGGGAGATTCTGTTTTATGGTTTTTCCCGAGTTTTGATTTTGGGAACGATTACTGCATTAATCCCAATGGACCCAACTGGTCAGGAAGAAAATTAATTGTAAGGGAAAATGGCGACAATGTGTTTTTCAATAAACATAATGACACAATCCTGCTGAAGACAAATGCAGAGTTACATTCTCCCTGGCTGGCTTACGAAAACCCTGGTAGCTTTAATATCTTTGCCGAGGTGGTACACCACGACACCTTGACTTTTCTGGGAGTAACTGACTCTGTTAAAACAATCGGTTTTCAGGTTTATGATATAAACAATGACAGTATTTCGCATGTACTGAATAACAGGCATCTGAAAATCAGCAAAAATTACGGACTCATAAAAACATTCTTATTCCGGAAATTTCCTGATTATAATCCAGGCTATCCGTATTTAATTGAATATGACATAACAGGTATTTCATCACCTGAGCTTGGTATCCGGAACCTCACATGGAAGGAAGTTTTCGATGATTTTTATCCGGGTGACGAATTGCATGTATTAGAGGAATCATGTTATGGCGATTTGTCCGATTTATCTTGCAGCGTTCGAAGAAGTATTTTCAAATATTTAACCAGAATAGAATACCCTGACTCATTGAAGTATACTGTAGAGCGAATATCAAGCTTAAAGACAACACAAAGTGGCAGTTCCACAGGTTATGTATTTACACGTGATACCATAACAAGTTTGTTACGTTTTCATTCGGATATTACCTTTAACAAACTATCTGAAGAATCCATTATTCAGGGAGATGTAATTTCCTTTAACTTACAATCAATTAAGCATATAGGAGGAGGTAAATATGTAATGACGAAAACGATTGATCTGTATGATGATTTGGAAAAAGTTAGTGAAGAATGTTGGCAATATCCTGTAAGTGATGTTTTAATTATCAATCCGGATTATATGAAGGGTTTAGGGGGTCCTTACTATTGGGCATCTATGTGGGACAGTTATACCAGGAGAAGGCCGGTTTTCTACAAAAAAGGGATTGAAGAGTGGGGGGCACCCCTGACAATAGTTGACGAAACCGGAACAGACAATCCTGATGAACCAGGAATTACCGTTTTTCCAAACCCTGCAGGAAACTACGTTTGGTTAACGGCAGATATTCCGGTTTTTTTTGAGATAATTGATCTGCACGGATCGGTTTTAATCACTGAATTGATTGATTCAGGACATCAACAGATCGACACATCAAAACTGAAAGAAGGAATGTATATTTACAGGGTAAGAAAAGGAGAATTGGTATACAAGACCGGAAAGTTATTGATAAGAAAATAATTGGTTAAGAAAAACACACTTAACCCGGTGAATTTTGTCTGATTTTGAATAAGAAGGACAGGACCTGCAAAATGTATCTGGATAGAAATCATTAAAGCTATGAGTTACGACTGGGAAAAAATCTTCAGCAAGAAAACCAATAAGGAATTATATAATATTTATTCAGGAAAAACAGATTTTCCTAAAGATGTGCGTTCAATAGCAGCAAAAGAACTTGAGAAAAGAGGCTTTGATTTTAATAATATTGAGCATAGTATGGCAGGGTGGAAGCTAACTCAGTTATATGATCTTCAAAAAGACGAATTGGAAAAAATATCAAATTTTTTAGGAATAAAAGAATATTTATTAATGACATTGACTTTGTTAGTTATGTTGCATATAAAAATTTTTTCAGGTGATGATCCCGTCGTTTATTCCTGGTTTTATATATTCGGACCAGTTGCTTTTGTTGGTCTGTTTGGTTTTATTGACTGGTCTAAGAAAGAAAAAGCACGAAAAAGATTCGACAAAAGGACACTTGAAATTGAAAAGATAAAGAGTGAATTAAGTTCCAAAGGATTATTATCCAAAGAAAGTTATGTAGCGGAAGATCTTTCAAGAGAAATAAATAAACGCATTGAAAGTCAGAAAAGAACAATCAAGTTTATGAAAATTATGGCAATCATCACTTTCATTTATTTTATTTTGCAAGGTTTAATCTAGCTGGCAACTTTTTCCTTTTTATAAGAAAGGAAATGGATAAATCCATTATATGAAAAATGACCGACATTCATCCTCAGTTTCAGGAAGGTTTTATTCAGTTTCAATTACCCACCTTAAGTAGTCATCCAGTAATTGTGTGAAATTTTCAGCAAACGAATGACCTAAATCTTCTGTGACAAATATCCTGGTTTGCCCTCCAAGGCTATCTATGGTGCTAACCAGTTTTTGTTGTCCTTCTAATGCAAAGTCATTCCCGCCAGTTAGAATTCCTAGTTTTTTGTCTGTTTCAGCAAAGTTTGTGATCATGCTATCGGTAACATTTTCAGGGACTACCGGGCAATTTAACACCAAACCCGAAACCGGAAAATAATTATGTAAGGCAAAATCCAGTGCTTTTTTGCCACCTGCAGACATGCCGGCAAAAATTATTTTTGAATCATCAACAGGATAATTTTTTAAAATTTGATCGTAAATCTCAGTAAACTCTTTTTTGATTTTCTCATCATCAGGCACCCATTTAAAATCAGTGGGTGAACTTGGAATATAGGATTGCAAAAACACGGTAATGAACTCCTGATTCATTATGGGTGCTTTCCACGACAATTTTGCTTTCGCAATATTCCTGTTGTTGCCATGAAAAACAAAAAGAATTGGGTATATCTTTTCATTGTTGTATCCTGTGGGTAGTACTATTTCATATTGAAGGTGCATGGAGTCCATCTTGCTTTTCTCCATTTGGGCAAGTCTTTCAAAAACAGCATTGTCTTTATAATAGTTTTGATAGTAGGGATTATTTAAGTCATAAACATACCCTTTTTCTATACCAATGCTCCAAATATCAATTGCTTTCGATAAATTATTCGTTCTTGTATAGATGTAAGCAAGTAAGTTTGAAGTCCTGGCAAATTCTTCCGGAAAATTTTCATAGGCATATTCCATAGTAATTATTGATGAATCGGTATGATTGTTCCTGAAATAGCTTATGGCTTTCGTTTCTAATTCTTCATATAACTGGGTTCTATCAATCTGCCCGAAGCAGCTAATCGTTAAAACCAGAAACATGGTCTGTAGTAAAAATATTTTTCTCATTATTTAATTTTTAATTATTAAATGAAATTATCACCATATAAATGTTTGATTAATGTGAACTTTGAAAGTGTGTTATTATATTGCCTGATTGAAGGACGATAATACTATTCATGGTTTCCTTTTTTATGCAATTATGCCATTACTCATACCTCAGCGCTTCAACCGGATTTCTTCGTGCGGCTTTAAACGTTTGCCAGCTTACGGTGATGAGTGCTATAAGCAAAGCCATTAATCCGGCCAGGGCAAATATCCACCAACTAAAGGTGGTTTTGTAGGCGAAATTTTCGAGCCATCTGTTCATTAAGTACCAGGCAATGGGGCAGGCAATTACAAAAGCGAATACAACCCATTTTATAAAGTCTTTATTTAACATGAATACTATTTCGGATACCGTTGCCCCGTTTACTCTGCGAATACCTATTTCTTTGGTTTTTCTTGTAATGGTATTCAATACCATGGCAAATAATCCCATGATGGTTAAGGCAATGGCCAACACGGAGAAGGCGGTTATTAATTTAGCCTGATTTTGTTCTCTGTTATAAAACTGGTTGATTTGCTCCTGAAGTGTATAAATGGAAACCCTCTTATCAGGTGATATTTCTTTAAATAATTCGGTGATCCGGGCTTTTATCTCGTCATCCCTTTCGCCTGTTGTTTTAACAGCAAACAGGCTCATTTTTTCGGGGTGTTGCTGAATGATAACCATGGGATTGATAAGGTTGTGCATGCTGTGAGCAGTAAAGTCTTTAACAATACCCAGAATATAGAAACCATTGAAGTATTCTCCTACTTTTAAATCATACTTTAAAGCTGCCGATTCGTTGAATATAAAAGCGGGATTTCCTTCACTAAATTCTCCAAAATGATCGCCACCAATTAAGTCAATTTCCAACAATTCGGTCATCCCTTTTCCCATAATTAAGCCATCAAATACAATGGTCTCGTTATTTTCAGGGTTTCTTAAGCGAATGGGCAATGTCCAGTTGAAGGGAGGGATAAATGATGACCCGGCTGTGCCCACTACTCCGGGCATCTGTTTTACATAATTGTCTA
Organism: uncultured Bacteroidales bacterium; assembly: GCA_964465275.1. Classification (GTDB taxonomy): domain Bacteria; phylum Bacteroidota; class Bacteroidia; order Bacteroidales; family UBA7960; genus SKVR01. The sequence continues at coordinate 12,761 of CAYXIT010000014.1, forward strand.
TCACATCAAATTTCTGAGAAAGTTCGGGTGTGTTTAATTCACAAATCATAACATTCTCAGGATTGATGGCTGTGAAGTTGTTTAAGGAATAATCTATTTGCTTTCTTAAAACCAAAACCCCGACAACTAAAATGATAAAAACCGCAAAGTGTAAGCTAAGGAAAGAGTTGCTCCATTGCTTTCTTTTGGGAACAGTTACACTTTTGGCATTTAAAAGCAGTATTGGATTTATTCGGGAAATCCTGATGCCCACAACAAAACCTGACAATGTTCCGGTTAAAAGAGGAAAAAGCACGCGGAAT
>CAYXIT010000014.1:13072-35715 GCA_964465275.1 uncultured Bacteroidales bacterium
CAGGAGAGGAAGGGTGTACCAAACAGAGAGAATCTGACTGTCGAGATTCCTTCCCAACGTGTTGTTTACAAATGGCATACCCTGCACCACAACAAATACTGCAGGTATCAGGCTCAACAATGATATTATATTCGCTTCAAAAAGCATCTGTTTGCGAATGAAGGATGCATTGGCACCTACCGCTCTTTTTACACCAAATTCTTTTAAGCGTTCACCCATTTTTGCTTTGGTAAGAAAAATGTAATTGAAAATGGCAATGGTTAATATAAAAAGGGCAATTGCCACAAAGTATATGAGCTCGTTGGCATTCCCCCGCCGTGAGTAGTTATCGCTTATTTCCTGCGACTGCAAATATACATCGGTTGATGCCTGCAAGCTAAAAGTGGTTTCTCTTTTCGTTTCACCTTCAAATTGATCCCGGTATTTTTGAAGTTGTTGGGTTACCTCGTCGGGGTTAGCATTTTCATTAATTTTAATATAGGTAATACAAATATCTCTTTCCCAGTCTGTTTTGAATGTTTCAGCGTCAGATCCATACTCGCCAAAGAGTTTTTTTTGTGTGCCAAGAAACTCATCAATCAAATCTGTATGAGCAATGAAGTTTGGTGCCAGAGATGAATTGGATGGGAAATCCTTATAAACACCACAAACCGTGAGGTTGATAAAATCGTTGTTTAAACGTGCTTCAATCGTTTTGTGTATGGCATCGCCATTGGAAAAATACTTCCGGGCCATTGCCTCTGAAATAGCCACTTCGTTTCTTGATTCAGCCGTTTTTCCAATAATAAGATCTATTCCCAAAATATTAAAAACAGATGCATCGGCACATGCAAATCTATGCTCTTCTATAATTTCTACTCCATTTTGTCGGATTTCAATTTCACCACTTTGATGGTATCTGAAATATGCGTCAATAGAAGGAATATCATTTGTAGCCGTTTCGCCCAGAGGAAAGGGGGTGCTGCTGTTAGAGCCATGCAAAATCCTGTAAACCTGCTTGCTGTCAGGGATATATTTATCAAAAGAGACTTCATGCATGTATAATAGTGAAATCAGGAAAACGGAGCCTAGTCCTATGCCAAGCCCCAGTATGCTAACCAATGATTGCACCTTGCTATTTTGAATGCTTCGTAAAGCAATTTTCAAGTTGATAGATAGTCTCATAAATGGTTTTTTTAAAATTTATTCGTACCGTAGTGCTTCTACCGGGTTTTTTATTGCGGCTTTAAACGTTTGCCAGCTTACCGTAATTACTGCAATGCTCAGGGTAAGCAAACCTGCCAATACAAATAGCCACCAACTGAGAGCCGTTTTGTAGGCGAAGTTTTCCAGCCAATGACTCATGGCATAATAGGCTATTGGAAAAGCGATGACAAAAGAAATAGCTTCCAGTTTTACAAAATCAAAAAAGAAGTAATTCCAATAGCCAAACCGAAAATGTTTATGCCGGAGAAGGCTAAGTTCTTTACAATTCTGTTAAAGGGAAGTTTAAAATAGTATGAAAACATTTTATATCTGTATTAATTTGATTATTATTAAGGATGTAACGCTGCCAGATTACTCATAGCGCAATGCTTCTATGGGATTCCTTCTTGCGGCTCTGTAGGTTAAACCGCTCACTGTAAACAAGACTATAATCAGGGAGATAAGACCTGCCAGGGCAAAAACCCACCAGCTAAGTGCTGTTTGATAGGCAAAGTTTCCCAGCCATCTGTTCATAACGTAAAATGAAATGGGAGTGGCAATGAGAAAGGCTATGCTCATCCATTTTATAAAACTGATATTTAGCAATGTCATAATTTCTGTAACGGTTGCTCCGTTAACTTTTCTAATGCCTATCTCTTTCGTTCTGCGGGCCAACATAAAGGTTGCTATTCCCAGCAATCCCATACTGGCAAGGATGACAGCCAGGGTAGCAAAAACGCCCATTAACTGAAAAGTCTTTCTGTCTTTCTGATACCTTTGTTCCAGTATCTGGTCCAAAAAGGTAAATTCAATTACTTCATCAGGGTAAATGCTTTGCGTAACCTGTGTTACAGTCTCCCGTGAACTGACCAAATCCGAAGGCTTAACTTTAACCATGATATGATAAACCTGTGAGTAATCGATTACATACACAACCGGTTTCACTTTACTATAAAGCATTTCGAAGTTTATGTCATCAATTACACCAACTACTCTCCGGGTTGATGGGGGCCAGTTGCATTTGATAGACTGCCCTATAGGATTTCCTGTTAAATTCAGAAAAGAAACCGCAGCTTGATTTAGAATAATGGATTCTGTTGCATCTGTCTGCAACTGCTCGTCAAATAAACGTCCCTGTAAAGGTTTTATGCCCAATGTTCTAAAATAATCGAAAGTAACATGCACATAAGCGATTTGGACAGGTTCTGTCTGACCATCTGGTAAAACAGTTCCTACGTTACTTAGGGATCCTGATGGAATGCGGCTTGCAACAGAAACACCCGAAACAGAGCTCTCATTAAGGAGGGTGTTTTTCAGTGTATTGTATCGGGCTTCATCTCCAAAGTCGAATATCGACGTAAGGATAGCCTCCTTTTCAAAACCCAGGTCTTTTTGCTGTATATAACTGATTTGTTTGAGCATAACTGCAGAGCAGGCAATTAAAGCGATCACAATGGTAAACTGCACGCCGATTAAAATTTTCCTGACCTGAAATCCGGAGCCCAATCCACTGGTAGATGATTTCATTACCCTGGTTGGGTTATAAGAAGACAAAACAAAGGCTGGATACCAACCTGCCAAAACCCCTAAAATCAGCATCATGCCCAAAATACTAAAGAGAATATTCCAATTGGTAAGAAAAGAAAAAGACAACTCCTTGCCCGACAGCTCATTAAACATTGGCAAACCAAGGTTTACCAGGATAAGTGAAAGGCAAAACGATATAAAGAATACCACCATTGATTCGGAGATATATTGCAAAGCCAACTGAAGACGTGAAGCACCAAATGCTTTACGAATGCCCATTTCTGTACCCCGGGTAGTTGCATTGGCTGTTAAAAGATTGATATAGTTAAAGCAGGCAATAAGCAAAATAAGCAGTCCAATGGCCGAAAAAATCAATACATAGGTAATGCTGTTTTGGGGTTGAATATCTCCTAAAAAATGAGAAGAATGCAGATGAATATCTTTTAAATTCTGGAGCGAAAACTGAACTAACGGAGCACCGGGATCTTCGTATATTTCTCCCATCAGCGCTGTAATTTTAGCATCTACATCGGGCTTTGAGAATTGATCAGACATCTCAAAATATGCCAGAAAATTAAACCAGCCCCAGCTTTCTTCCCAGTCATCACCAAACATTTTATCCCCATCGGCAAGTGTTAAAAACAGATCAAAAGTAAAATGAGAATTTTGAGGGATATCTTTTATTACCCCCACTACTGTGTAATCGTACTCATTGCTCACACTAAATATTTTTCCTATGGCATTTTCATCCCCAAAATATTTGTGGGCTGTTTTTTCAGTAAGAATGGCTGTACCAGGCTGTTGTAGAGATCTATAAGCACTTCCATTAACAAACTCAAAAGAAAAAATGGTAAATAACTCTGCATCTACCCATGCCACCAAATCCTCCTTGAAAAGTTTTTCATCAATAGTGACAAGGATATTGTCTCGTGGCAAAATACGGGTATAGCTCTGTATTTCAGGTAAATTATCTGCCAAATATTTTGCTGTTCCGGGCGCCTGGTAAGGATGCTCTGGCTGGCACACTCTATAGATGTTATCAGCTTTCTCATGGTAGCGATCATAGCTCAATTCATCCACAACATAGATCAGCAATAATATGCAAACGGCTATTCCGACTGAAAGGCTGGATATACTTACTATTGAATATACTCTGCTTTTCAGCAGATTGGCAATTGCAATTTTAATATAGTTTTTAAACATAATGCTGTGTTTTTTATCGTGCTTGTTTACTCCGTTTTTTGTTGTGATTCGAATATCACCTGTCCATCTAATAAGACGATTGTTCGGTCTGCAAAACCGGCATCGTGCTCAGAGTGCGTTACCATTAAAATTGTAGCACCTTCCTTGTTTAATTCTGTTAAAAGATTCATAACCTCAATGCCATTTTTTGAGTCAAGATTACCGGTTGGCTCATCCGCCAGAATTAATCCCGGGTTGGCAACTACGGCTCTTGCAATCGCAACACGCTGCTGCTGACCACCGGACAGCTGCTGCGGGAAATGCTTTGCTCTATGATCAATTTTCATGCGTTGCAATACTTCGTCAACTCTTCTTTTGCGTTCTGAAGGTTTCATTTTCAGGTACAATAAAGGGAGTTCTACATTGGCAAAAACATTAATGTCATCAATCAGGTTAAAACTCTGGAAGATGAAACCAACATTCCCTTTTCGAAATTGGGTACGGTTTTTTTCCTTCAAATTACTTATGTCCGTTCCATCGAATATGTAGGTTCCTTTTGTTGGGTTATCCAGCAATCCGAGGATATTAAGCAGCGTTGATTTGCCACAACCAGACGGCCCCATGATAGCTACAAATTCACCTTTCTTTAGATGAACATTTACTCCATTTAGGGCAAATGTTTCAACCTCCTCGGTTCTAAAAACCTTTATCAATTCTTTTGCTTTTATCATGTGCTTACTTTTTTATGGTTTATAATTGTATCTATTTTGAAAATTTTGTTTATTCATATCGAAAAGCTTCTACCGGGTTTCTTCGGGCAGCGGCAAAGGTTTTCCCGCTTACGGTGATTAAGGCTACCGCCATGGCCAGTATGCCGGCCAAACCAAACATCCACCAACTTAAATCTATTTTATAGGCAAAGTTCTGTAGCCATTTATCCATGCTGTACCAGGCAATAGGACAAGCAATTATAAAGGCGATGCCAAAATTGATCATGAAATCTTTGTTGAGCAGAATTAAGATTTCAGAAACAGTGGCTCCATTTACTTTCCGGATACTTATTTCTTTCGTTTTTTGACTAATGATGTAGGAAATCAAGCCATACAATCCGAGGCTTCCAATCAGAATAGCAATTATGGCAAATAGCTTAATGAGGTTGGAAGTGTTTTTCTCTTCTTTATAAAGTGATGCAATTTTTTCGTCAAAAAAACTGTAGTTTAAAATGTCGTTTGGAAAAATGCTATTCCATTCTGTTTGCACTTTTTCTTCTATATCCTGGTAACCTCCTGATTCTAAAATTGCCGGGTTAATTTTAATGGCCATTTCATTTATGTTGAAGCTCAGGTTGCTGAAAATGACATTCTCCATTTGCTTTTGTAACGATTGTGCATGGAAATCTTCAACCACACCTACAATATTTAATACGTTTCCATTTCTGCCGTATTCAAATCTTTCTCCTATAACATCCTGAGGGTTAGTAAAGCCAAGAATCTCTGTCATTCTTCTGTTTACAACTACATCTCCATTATTTTTTACTTGCGAATACTTTTGTCCGGCAATAATTTTTAGTTCGTATAAATTGAAGTAATCTTCATCAGCCGCTTTCAAATTTGCGGAGTACTCATCTTTTGCAATTGCCGGGTGGTTGAAGACATTATACACCTTCCAGTCGGCCAAAGGGCTTCGGGTAGCGAAACTCACCATCCCGATCTCCGGATATTTTAATAACTGCGCTTTTAGTAAATCCAGTTTATCCTTATTTGATTCGGGCAAAGGGACAATTAGAATAGCTTCTTTATTGAATCCCAAATCTTTGTTTATGAAGTACTTTAATTGGCGGGTCATTACCAAAGTGCCTGTAACCAATACAAGCGAAATGACAAACTGAACGATTATCAATGAGCGTCTTACGGATATGGGTACGAAAGAATTTTTTACAGTAAGCGAGTTTTTCAGGGCAACATTGGCACCCATTCCTGCTATAATCATGGATGGGTAGAAGCCGGAAAGTAATCCGATAAGGGTTGCCAATAGCACTAAATAAATAAGTGTGCCCGGATTCGTTAACAGGTCTGCGTCCAACCGGTATCCAATAGTATTTTCAAGGTAGGTTAAAAGATAATAGGCAATGAACAATCCTATTATTGCTGCAATAAAAGTGATGAACACAGACTCAGTCAGAAACTGGAAGATGGATTGTGGCTTGCTTTCTCCCAGTATTTTTTTAATACCAATTTCTTTAAATCGTTTGGTGGCCTGTACCACGGACAAATTAATGAAATTGATAGAAGCAATTACGATCAGAAACAAACCAATAAGGCCCAAAATTAACAAGTTTTTATCGGGAACCTGCCTGTTACTGTAGTTGTTACAAAGCCCCGAATGTAATTCTGAAAGGGGCTGCAAAACATATCTCTGATCAATTGAATTATTTTTCGTATTGTATTTGAGAAAGAATACAGAAAGCTGATTTTCAAAAGTTTCTGCCGATACATTATCCGGCAAAAGTAAATAGCAATTGGTGGCGGAATTGCCCTCAATCCAACTCGTCCCCTCACGAAAATAAGGATTGGATGCCGGCTGATCTTTATAGTTGGCTATAATGGTGAAGGGAAGATCTGTATTTGGCGGAGGATCTGATATTATACCCCGAACATGTAATGTGGCGGCATTATTTATGATTATAAAGCGATTTATGGCTTCGCTTACATTCTGTGCTGATAATTTATAATACTTCTGTGCCAGCGATGAACTTATTACAACACTTCCTTTTTCTTGTAGTGCATTCGAAGGGTTGCCTGCTATGAAATTAAAATCAAAAATTTCAAAGATATTGGGTTCAGCATAAACCAGGCCGGTGTTTTCCTGGTACTTTTGAATATCTCCAGTACTGTTTTCGATGCTTATTTGCCCTTTGGCAGCATAGAAAGTCATTACGGCATTTACTCCCGGAAAATCATTTCTGATTGCTTCTCCCAGCGGATGTACCTGGCCTTCCTGGTATTTAATTCCTTCAACCGGATCTTTGTATTCATTAATTACGCGATAAACATTTTCGTAGTTCTTATGATAGCTATCGAAACCAGACTCAAAGGCAATAATTTTATATATAACCAGGCTGCATCCAATACCAATGGCCAACCCTCCAATATTAATTGCTGCATAGGCTTTATTCTGGTTTAAATGCCCCCAAATGGTTTTAAATAAATTTTTAAACATGGTTGATATATGTTAAATGAGTCTTTTTCGATAGCGATGACAACCTTCCGATATTCTACAATTCAACCTTATTCTCCGGCACCACCTGCCCATCCATTAAAAATACTGTACGGTTTGCAAATCCTGCATCACGGTCAGAGTGTGTTACCATTAAAATTGTAGTACCTTCCTGGTTCAATTCTGTGAGTAGGTTCATTACTTCAATACCATTTTTGGTGTCGAGATTTCCAGTTGGCTCATCGGCCAGGATCAGTCCGGGGTTGGCAACCACAGCCCTTGCAATGGCCACACGTTGTTGTTGCCCACCAGAAAGTTGTTGAGGGAAATGTCTGGCCCTATGACCAATTTTCATTCGCTGCAGTACATCTTCAACCTTTTTTCTGCGTTCAGAAGATTTCATTCTTAAGAACAACAAGGGGAGCTCCACATTATCAAAAACATTTAGTTCATCAATCAAATTGAAGTTCTGAAAAACGAAACCAATGCTTCCTTTGCGCAACTGAGTGAGGTCTTTCTCTTTTAAACTGGAAATATCAGTCCCTTTGAAATTAAAGGATCCCTGGCTAGGGCTATCCAGCAGGCCTATAATATTGAGCAAGGTTGATTTTCCGCAGCCGGAAGGGCCCATTATGGCAACAAATTCGCCCTTTTTTACGTGGATATCTACCTGATTTAAAGCGAAAGTTTCAACTTCTTCCGTGCGAAACACTTTTGTTAATTTTTCTGTTTTTATCATGACGATTAATTTTAGGGTATTAAAATATTTTTTGTGGTTTCTATTAACAAATCTTTTCATCTTCATTACTCATATCGCAAAGCTTCCACCGGGTTTCTTCGTGCTACTTTCCAGCTTTGCCAACTAACAGTCGTCAAGGCAATTAAAAAAGCCAGTATGCCGGAAAGGGCAAAAATCCACCAGCTTAATTCAGTTTTATAAGCAAAATCTTCGAGCCATTTATTCATGGCGTAGTAGGAAATGGGTGTTGCTAATACAAATGCAAGTGCCACCCATTTTATAAAGTCTTTATTAAGCAGGCTTAGTATTTCTGATATTCGAGCACCATTCACTTTTCGGATGCCAATTTCTTTGGTTTTACTTAAAGCTACCTGTTTTGACAAGGCATAAAGACCGAAACACAATATGAGAAAAGCCACGATTACAAAATAGAATAAGAGCTTTAGCATTTTGCTTTCATTTCCATATGTAGCGTAAAATTCGTCTGCAAAAAAGTGATATTCAAATGGGAATTCAGGGTTATATTTCTCATAAACTTTATTTATTGAATTAATGATACCTGATTTATCTGCGGCAACTTCGTATTGAATATACAAGTCACGCCCGCTATTATTAGATGTAATTACCAGAGGCCTGATTAAGTGAGAAAAATGCCGGCTGTGAAAATTATTAACCACCCCGATAATTTCATAATCCTTGCCTTTTAGCTGCACATGCTGACTTATCGGATTTGCCATATTCATTGCCTTTGCAGCCTCTTCATTAATGACAACCATGTTTTCATTTGAGTTTTCTTCAGAAAAAGTATTTCCCTGAACCACGTCGATTCTAAATGTTTTAATAAAATCGCTATCTGCCTTAATTCGGGCAATGGAAAGTTTTTGATCAGAGTCGTTTCCTTCCCAATTCCACCCCTGAACTTCAATTCCGGAACTTAACAATGGAGAAGCGTTAGAAACACTTGTAATCATAGGGTTACTAAGAAGCTCTTGTTTTATGATCTTATAATCTTCGCTAATTTTTCCTTTAAGCGGAATATGGATTATATTTTCTATTTGAAAACCTAAATTTTTCTGAAAAATATAATTCAATTGTTTATTGATTAAAAAAGTGGAACTCAATAAAACAATAGCAAGTGTAAATTGAAAGGCAATTAAATACTTTTGAAAACGCCCGTTTTTTACTATTTTATTTTGTTTTATGGCCTCAATCGGCTTGACTTTAGCAATAAGCATCCCTGGTATTATTCCCGCCACAACAGCAACAACAAGCACTAACAAAATAAGAATTAGTAAAGTAGTCATACTCTCATGCAGAGCCGGTAAATTACTGCCTGAAAACGAATTGAACGAGGATTGTACTAGTTCAACCAAAATAAAAGTAAGTACGAACGAGAAGGAAACTAAAATAATTGGTTCGGCTAAAAATGAAAGTACTATGCTGTTTTTTGAGGCTCCTGATATTTTTCGTATCCCCGATTCTTTCATTCGGTTTGAGCTTATTAAACCAATTAAACTCATGAAATTAATGATGGCGATAAGCAGGATAAAAATTCCGGCAATTGTGAATATGTATACATACTGAATATTTCCAGGTTTGTTAACAAACAATTGAAAGTCACTTTGAAAATGCATTTTTTTAAGAGGGTGAAAATAAAAATCCAGTTCAAAGCCCATCTTTTTCTCATTATAGAATTGTGTTATTTTTTCATTCAATTGCGTTTTGTCAATTATGTTTGGCAGTAAAACGAAAGTTGAATAACCAAAAGAAAACCAGCTGTCGGCAGTATCGATGATAACCGGGATTAGAAAGTCGAATTGTATGGAGGAATTATCTGGGATGTCTTTATAAACTCCACAAATTTTGTATAGTTCGGTACTATCCGAGTTAACAAAAAATGTGATTGTTTGATTGATAGGATCCTGATTCCCAAAAAACTTCTCGGCCAGGCGTTGAGAAATGATAATTGAATTTGGATTCTCCTCAAAGATTTCGGGATTACCGAAAATGAAATCAACCGTAAAAATATCAAAAAACGTAGGTTCAATGGCCAGGCCCTGCTCAAGGAATTTCTTTTCCCCCGATTTCAGATGTCGTCCGCCAAATTGTTTTACAAACCGTGTACTTTTAACAACTTCAGGAAAGTAATCTTGTAAAAAGGGGCTCAATGGTGTTGGGGTTTCCATTATAAAATCGGACTTGCCATCGGCGAATTTCCATTCAGAGGCAACCAGATATATGTTTTCATAATTTTCCTGGAATCTGTCGAAAGTAAGTTGATTATATACCCACATAAATATAAATACGGAAGAAGATAAAGCGATTGTCAATCCAAGTATATTGACAATTGAAGTGCTTTTATTTTTCAACAGATTTCTGAAACTAATTTTTATTGAATTCATTATATTCTGGTTTGTTATATTCTTACTGTTTGTCAACACCCGAAGTCATTCGTATCGCAATGCTTCCACCGGGTTTCTTCGTGCTACTTTAAATGTTTGAAAACTAACTGTGATGAGGGCTATGAGCAAAGCCGTAAGTCCTGCCAGAGAAAAAATCCACCAACTTAAATCAATTTTATAGACATAATTCTGAAGCCAGCTTTTCATAGCATACCAGGCAATAGGAACTGCAATTACAAATGCAATGGCTACCCATTTTACAAAGTCTTTGTTGAGCAGGATTATTATTTCGGATACCTCTGCACCATTTACCTTACGGATTCCTATCTCTTTTATCCTTTTTTGCAAACCATACAGACTCAGTCCAAACAGCCCTAAGCATGAAATAATAATTGCTATCAGTGAACTATACCCAATCAAACTCTCTGTTGTCTCTTCTGATGAATACAAATTATTCAGATCATCTTCCAGAAAGCTAAACTCAACAGGATCATTGGGGGCAATTTCTACAATTATATTTTTAATTGATAGCAGAAGGGCAGAATTAGCGGATGAATTAACCTTGATATACATGTAAGAACCTGAAGGTGAATAGAGATAAGCAAAAGGTTTAATTTCGGAATGCAACGATTCGGTATGCATATTTTTAATTACTCCAATTATCTCCCCTTTTCGTTCGTAAGGCGTTCCGTTGAAAATAGATATTTTTGTCCCCACCGGATTTTTTAACTCCATTGCTTTTACAGCTGCCTCATTAATTACAAAGCCATCAGTAGCATCTTTTGCGTATTCCTTTGAAAGAAACCTTCCTTCTATTACTTCAATACCCAGCGTTTCATCAAAATCATAATCCACAGAATTTATCCCCATATCAAAAACGTTTTCTGTTTGTTTTCCATCCCATACTGGCATATCAGACATCTGCCAATTGGTTAAAGGAGATTGGGAAGTGCTGATGCCTGATACTTCGGGTATAAGCAATAAACTGTTTTTTGCTATTTCATATTTTTGCATGAGTTGATCCTGCATGCGAACGATAAGTACATTTTCCTTGTTAAATCCAAGATCTTTTTGCTTCATATACTGAACTTGCTGGCTGATTACTATTATTCCTGCCATAAGGATTATTGTTAATGCAAACTGGAAAATTACCAGTCCACTTTTCAGGTTAAGTTTAAGTACATTCGGCAAAGAGTTATTCTTATTTGTAGAACCAAAGGGTTGAATCGTTTTTTTAATTAGGTCAATGGGCCTGAGTGATGTAAGAAAGGTTGCAGGATAGATTCCGGAGAGTAATCCGGTAAGTGCTGCAAAGCCTGTCAGGATAAGGATTGTGGGGAGATTGTAATTCAGATCAAGGTTTACATTTAGTAGATTGTTCACCGATGGTAGTAACCATTCAATAAAAAAGAGAGCAAGGGCCAGAGCTGCCATAGTCAGAATTTGAGCTTCAAAAAGAAACTGGGTAATAAGCAATTTCCTACCCGATCCAAAAATTCTTTTTACACCAATCTCCTTTATTCTTTTATCTGACATTGCCAGGGTCAGGTTAACAATATTGAATGTCGCAATAATTAAAATAAGGAATGCAACAATTGAAAGAATGTATACGTATTGTATGCGTCCGCCACCTTGCAGATTGTGTAAATGGCAAGACGTCAGGGGTGTTATGTACAATCGATTATTCCAATCAGGCTTAAATTGATTGATAACATTGGCTATTTGTTCGTTAACATCTGAATAGTCAAGATTATTATTGAGCTGTACATATACTTCCAGAACTTTAAAATCCCAACTATTTAATTGTTGTGAAATTATCTCAAAGGGAAGTAGAAATTCAAATTGCATATCCGAATTTGTAGGGATATCTTCCAAAACTGCTGTTACGATATATTCATCTTCTCCATCCACCTTTACTGTATTGCCTAAAGGGTTTTTCTGCCCAAAAAGTTTTTCTGCCAATGATTGGGTAAGGATAATAGAGTTGGGGTGCATGAAAGCATCAGTAGTGGATCCAACTGAAAAAGGGAAATTAAACATTGAGAAAAAGGACAGATCCACAAAGCTGCCATTAACCAAAAATTTATTTTCCCCTTGAATTATTTTTTTATTTCTAAGGGTTAGAAAGACCGTTGTATTTTTAATACCCGGATAGTTTTCCTTCAAATGCCGGGCAACAGGAGCAGGTAAAACATAACCATGAAAATCCAGGGGCTCATAGCTAAAGGCCGCCTTGTATAAACTTTGTGGATCTTCATGAAACCTGTCATAACTTAACTCATATTTTACCCACAAAGCAATGATGATGGTACATGTTAACCCTATGCTTAACCCCAATAGCGTTATCAAGGTATTTATTTTGTTTTTTTTGATGTTACTGAAGGCGATATTTACAAAGTGCATAAACATAACTTTATCGTTTTAATTTCAATTTGTGCTTTTCCTTATTTAAAAACAACTCTCTCGTTATCCCCAAACCCGTCATATCCCGAAATAATAACCTGTTCGCCTGGTTCAAGTCCTTCCAGTACTTCATAGTATTTTGGATTCTGGTTGCCTATTTTTATCGATCTTTTTTCAGCAGCACTACCATCTTCATTCAAAACAAAGATCCACTGACCGCCGGTTTTCTGGTAAAAACTTCCCTTGGGAATAAGGATAGCCTGCTTGGGATCACCCAGTTGCAGGCGGGTATAATAGGTTTGACCGGTGCGCATATTTTCTGGCATTTCACCAACAAATATCATTTCCACAGAAAAACGACCATCCCGTACTTCAGGTAGTACTTTTCTTATTCTAAGCTGAAACTCCTGTTCCTGGCGATCCAAAACGGCTGTTAGGCCAATTCTTACTTTATCGATATAGTGTTCATCAATTTGGGCAACTACCTTATAGGATGTCAGAACATTTACCTGGCCAATCCTGCCACCGCTGGGTACTGATTGACCCAGCTCCACATCCAATGTGGTAAGCTGACCGTCAACAGGTGCTGTAATATTTAGATTTTCATGGCGTTGGCGAACCAATTTTAAATTCAAATCCATATTTCGAAGATTGTCTTCCATTTGCAATACCTGAATAGAACGGTAAATTGAGTCCTGCTTTTGGCGCTCTATGTAAAGCTCATAGCTCCGTTTTGCTAATTGGAAATCTTCTTCTGAAATCAGGAAATCTTCTTCTGAAATTAATTTATCAGCATACAGTGACTTGTTTTGGTTGTATTTTCTTTCTTTTCGTTTTATGTCGAATTCAAGATTGAGTAATTCCCTTTTAATCTGAAGCTTTTCCTGTTCCATAACAACCATTGTATTTCTCAGGAAGTTGCTTTTTTCAGCCAATTGGGATTCGCTGTTTAGAATGCTCAACGTCAGATCCGGGTTGCTCATGCGTACAATCACATCCCCCTTTGTTACCATGGCTCCTTCTTCAACAACTTTCTCTTCTACTCTTCCTCCTTCGCGTGCGTCTAGCAAAATGGTGGCAATTGGCTCAACATTTCCCGGTAATGTTATGTAGTCATGAAAAGTATTAGATGATACAGTCTCAATTCTTATTTTTTCGGCATCTACTTTTACGGTGGATAAATTATTTGCAAAAAACACCTGATAACCTAGCAGGATTAGAACCAGAACTCCTAAACCCATGAAGATGTGTTTCTTTTTTAATCCTTTTTTCTTTTCAATTGGTCTGTCCATAATTATATTAATCTGGATTCAGTTTTTGTTTTTGTTAAGAATATTCAAGCCTTATGCCGCAAATGTTAAGATTTACAATATCAGGTATATATGGATTTTTTTTGTGCAAAAATCCAAAGCAGATGTAAAAATATTTTACACTACTTGTATTAATTGTTTACACTGCTCCGGTAAGTATTTATTCCGATATTAATTGCCAGGATCGATTTTTCGCTGCGCTGCAGCTTCTATCAGCGGCAGAGTCGTAGTGATATTTGTAGAAATAGTGATTAACCACCCAATCAAGCCCGGATAGGGCCGATAATATTGAAGATTGAGTCCACTCCAAAAAGTATAATTTTCGGAGCAGACTCAAGGTTTGCTTTGACTGTTAAATAGGGCCCACTAAAAACTAACGCATTTAAGAGCAAGGTTTAGAGAATAATTGATGGAAAAGGCTTGCACTTAATCGAAGAAACAACAACGTTATGAGTTGATAATCAGAATTATTAGTGTTTTTCAGCAGACACTAAATAGCTGTGAAGCACTACTGTTTTCAGCAGGCCTAATTTATAACTACAGTGAAGGTTGTATCTTTTTCCTTTCTAGAATTTAACAAAACATCTCCATTCATCTTCAACATAATTTGCTTGCTCAGGCTAAGCCCTACTCCCGAGCCCTGGTCTTTTGTTGTGAAAAATGGAGTGAAAATCTGTTCTCGTATTTCAACAGGAATAGCTGGACCATTATTGCTGATTTTCAGCTGGGTGGCATGGTCTTTCTTTAATGTTCTGATAGAAATTTTAGGATTTTCAGTTTTCCCTGAATAAAGGGCTTCGCAGGCATTTTTTAATAGGTTTATGATTACCTGCGATAGGAGCTTTTCGTCAGCGCTAACTCTTAAATTTTCATCCACAGAGATGACAAGTTCAATCGTGCTGAAATTAGGAAAAGTACTTGCTGCCAAAAGGTTGTGTTCAATCAGGCTTGAAACATTTATCTGGTTGAGCTTTGGTTCCGGTAGTTTGGTGAATTTGCGGTAATTCTCAACAAAATTCATGAGTCCAAGACTTCGTTCTTCAATTACGGTAAGCCCTTTTATGGTATTCGAAATTGTTTTGGAGTCGATGTCTGTCGTTTCTTTTGCTTTGCCCATATTTATGAAATATCCCAAAACAACCTTTGATAATGTTGTGATCGGGGTTATGTTGTTCATAATTTCGTGCGACAAAGTGCGCGCCAGTTTAATCCAGGCATCTACTTCACCATTGTCGAGCTCTTTGGTTATGTCGCTCACTGCCACTAACCTGATTGTTTCTTTTGATGTTTTGATTTCTGAAAGTTTGAAGAACAACTTTTGTCCATACTGATTTTCAAAGATGGTAGATTGTTGATTCGGTTTTCGCTCTAAATTCATTATAAAATCTGGTAAAACCGGATCTATTGTTTTAAGAGAATTTATGTGGTGGGAGTTCTGTAAATTGGTCATCTTTATTGCGGCAGGATTAATATTTATTACTCTTCCCTTTTCATTGACTGAAAAAAGCCCGGTTGAAGATTGGTCCATAACCGACCGGTAATACTGTTCCTGGGTACTAATATCAACTTTTGTCTGCTTAAAGAGCTGGTTTAGCCTGTCAATTCTGTTATACACATCGTCAATGGCTTTATTTCCTGATTTTGTTGGCATTTTTAAGGATGTGTCTTCATTTTCCACACCTAACAGGAAATATCCAATCCATCTGTTTAGATTGTTGAAATAATTAATAATGTTAAATACGCTTCCCACTAAAAATACAAAGGCCAGCGCAGATAAAACATAAGCCTGTTTTTCGAAGAAGAAATATGTCCCTGCTATGGAAAAAGCTATTACAAAAGAAAATCTCAGAATAATGGCTAAATAGAAATGCTTATATTTCATATCTTTTTAGTTTGTTGTACAGGGTTTGTCGTGTTATGCCGAGATTTTTTGCAACTGCACTCATATTTCCTTTTTCTTTATGGATAGAGGCCAATATCATCTCTTTTTCCATTTCTTCAATGGTTTTGTTTGGCATGTCTTTTTGACGATTTATTCTGGTGTCATTCAGGGTGAAACTATCTTCGTTTAAAACCCTGTTTTCGGATAAAATGACGGCTTTTTCCATGGTGTGTTGCAATTCTCTTACATTACCCGGCCATTTGTAGTTCAAAAGCTTCTGTATGGCATTTTGATTTATTTCCAGCCCTTGTTTTCCATATTTTCCGGCGTATTTCTGCAAAAAGAATCCGGCCAGTAGGTCTATATCATTTCCACGATCTCTCAAAGCAGGGAGCTCAATGGTTATGGTGTTAATGCGATAAAGCAAATCTTCGCGAAAAAGCCCCTCCGTTACCATTGAATTCAAATTCTTGTTGGTTGCAGATATCAACCGGATATCAATGGGAACCGGCGTGTTGCTCCCAAGCTTAATGATGGCCCTGTTTTCTAATGTGCTGAGCATTTTTGCCTGCAGAGATAAGGATAAATTACCGATTTCATCAAGAAAAAGTGTGCCTTTATCAGCAGCTTCAAATTTGCCAATGCGATCTTCTTTTGCGTCGGTAAAAGAACCTTTTGTATATCCAAAGAGTTCGCTTTCAAATAGCGTTTCGCTTATGGAGCCCATATCCACACCTAGCATAATTTCTTTATTTCTGTTGGAATGCCTGTGAATTTCATGGGCTATGAGCTCTTTACCTGTGCCGTTTTCTCCTGTTATAAAGATATTGGCATCGGTAGCAGCCACCTTTTTCACCATTTCCATAACCTTTTTCATGGCATCTGATTGGCCAATAAGGGTTTGGGTTGGTTGCTTGAGTTCTTGTTTCAGCGTATTTGTAGTTTTTAGAAGCGATGCATTTTCCATCTTGCTTTTTCTAAGCTTCGATGAAGCATGTATTGTACTGAGGAGTTTGTTGTTATCCCATGGTTTTAATATAAAATCAAAGGCCCCTTCTTTCACCGCTTTTACAGCCAATTCAATGTCGCCGTAAGCAGTAATCATAATTACACTTATAGACTGATCGTATTTCAGGATCTCGCGCAGCCAAAAAATCCCTTCGTTTCCATTGTTGATGCCTGCTGTGAAATTCATATCCAGCAGTACAATGTCAATCTGGTGTTCCTGAATTGTGGAGATTAACTGGTTCGGATTTTTAAGGGTGAATATTTTGTAAAACTCCGATTGCAGCAGCATCTCGAGTGCCGTTAACACACTTTTGTTATCATCAAGAATAAGAATATTACAGTTCATTGGTTTGTTTTTTACCCCAGGTTTGCAGTCATGGCTTTGCAATCAGGTTTCGGGATAATCGTATAGAGAATTCTCAAATGTACTTAAAAATAAAAGAACTTTGTTTAATACTTGTCATTCATGCAATTATTGATGTTGCAACCCAGTATCTTCCCAGATTGTTGTTTGGTAAAAAGTGTTAATTGATTATAAAAGGGAATAAGTACCTGTGGTCAGGCAGGAAGACACTGCGCAATTGGTTTTTAGGATTATAAGGAGAAAAAAATAGCCTGCCAACTGGAGTTTACAGGCTATGGTTTGGTAAGAGTTTAGATTTTTCTTCTTAACTACATTCAGAAAACCACATTAAAGGAAGCCACGAAACTTCTTCCTGGTGCATAGATAGGTGTTTCGCTGTTAATGGAGCGACTCAGGAAAATGGTTTTTACAACTACAATATTGACAGAAATGAAAAATGATTGGGTCGGATGAGTAGCAGATTTTTGGACAGAAAAGAATAAAAAGCGGGCCACAATATACTGGAATATGAGCAGACTGCAAGACCCTGTCCCGCAGGTGCGGGAGTTGAACTACAACATGTCGGTATTATTGTTATATCCGGTAAATATATAGTTTTTTCTTTTATATTTGTTGAAAAACCGGCGGTTCTGACCGGGTGAAATGAATTGAAGCTACCTGGAAGGCTTTAAAATGGAGCTTATGAGTGCAATTAGTAAAACAAACAAATATGAAAAAGATTAACAGGACAACTTTATTTCTGATACTTACATTGGTAATCAGTTTTTCATTGGCAGGCCTCTATAAATTATTCGGGGGTCAGTACGATAACGATATCAGTGCAACTGTTTTGGCAGTTACTTACATGTTTATACCTATGATTTGTGTTATCCTGGTTGAAAAAGTGATTCACAAAGAAAAACTAAAGTCCGGCTTACTAATTTCATTTAAAATCAATAAGTGGTTTTTCATCGCGTGGTTAATAACTTCGGTGATGAGTTTTATGACACTTGGTATAAGCTTGTTGATGCCTGATGTAACTTTTAGTCCTGAAATGACAGGAATGGTGAACAGATTTGAAGATATGTTAACATCCGAACAGCTGGAACAAATGAAAAATGCATCGGAGACAATGCCTGTTCATCCATTGTGGCTGGCTGTTTTGCAAGGATTAATTGCAGGTGCTACAATTAATGCCATTGCCGGTTTTGGAGAAGAACTGGGCTGGCGGGGTTTTTTGCTGAAGTCATTTAAAGAAATGAATTTTTTAAAGGCATCAATTGCTATCGGGTTTATCTGGGGAATCTGGCATTCCCCGCTTATTTTAATGGGGCATAATTATCCGCAACATCCCGAAATCGGTGTGTTGATGATGACCCTTTGGTGTATCTTACTTACGCCTTTATTTCTTTATATTACAATTAAGGCAGAGTCTGTAATAGCTGCAGCCATCATGCATGGAACCTTAAATGCCACAGCAGGAATTGCCATAATGGTTATTGATGGTGGTAATGATCTTACTGTTGGAATAACGGGTTTGGCCGGATTTATTTCTCTTGTTATTGTTTTGTTCGTACTTTTTATCTGCGACCATCAAGTAAGTAAGGAAAAAATAATGACAAATAAAATAAGTAATTACCTTTAATCCCCAGAAACAAAACCTCAAAGCAATATCCATGACTTTTGCTGCAAAAACCGGCAAATATTTGCTTAACACAGGACCTGATTATATTTTATTTACACCACATGGAATTGCATATAAAAAATAAAATAGAATAATCGAAGTTAGAAAAGTGGTATATATTTGTTGGGGAAATCTATCTGTTGGTATGCTTTGTGAAAATGATTCAGATTATTTTTTGAGTCCTAAATGAATGGGAAATGAGTAATCAGGTAAACAAACTAAGACCCATTCTTTCTATTTGGTTTAAACCCAGGGAAACTTTTAAATACCTTGAAACTAAAGATCCTGATGATAATAGATTCAATCTGACGATTATATATGTTGTTTTATTACTTGGCTTTTTCCCGGTTCAATTCATTGAAAATAATGAGAATGATTCATTATTAGAGACAAGTTTGTTTTTTGGTCTTTTATTTTACTTATTACTTACAATCGGGTTAGGCTTGTTGGTTTTAAAATATATTGTACCAGGAATATTATGGGCTGAAGGAAAAATATTTCAGGGTAAAGCTGATCTGTATGAGACACAGTTGTTATTTGCCTATTCGTTAACACCAAATTTTCTCATCATAATATTGACAGTATTATTTCTTGTTCCGGCAATTTTAATAGGGGATTTAAGCATCATCATTTATAAAAACCCGATTACTTATTTCATAATTAGCATCTTTTCAATAAGAAATCTGGTTTACGGACTTTCATACTTTAACAAGTTCTCATATGGATATGCCATATTGAGTTTGTTTTTAACAGGGTCAATACTGCACCTGTTTAGCCTGCTTTTATATAGAGTGTTTGTGTAAAAATATTGAGAATCATAAATGCACAGGTGCCAACTTTTTATAAGAAAGGAAATGGATAAATCCATTAAATAAAAAATGACCGACATTCATTCATAGCCCACGGTTTAAACCGTGGGCTATGGGGTTTACAAAATCAAATAAAACCGTTTTAACGGTTTCAACTTTAATGAAATTACTGGTTTAATCAGTGAAAATAGATGAATGAATCACTGAAAAATAATCTCATTGCAGTTCTGTTTGTAATTTCACTGGTGGTTTTTTACACTATTGATAACGAAACTATTAAAATAGTTTTGGGTATTGGATTGGTATCAGGTTTAATAATTTCAATCATTCAGATACAAAGAAGTGTTGAATTAACTAAAACAACCAAAAGATTAGCATGGTTAATTCTATTACCATTGTTTACTATTCTTAAGCATTTATTTGCAGTTTTGCATGAGGTATAATAATAGTTTAGCAATAGAATATAAAACAGGAAAATTAAAAGCAATAGAAGTTCGTTATACTTAGGCATATCAGATATACCTGGCCGACTTAAAAAGGTCAAAATAATCTAAAAGAATAACCCAAAAAACAGTTATGACTAAAGCAATTAAACAGGATGAGTATATGGCAAAAATGACCTTTGCCATGGTATATCCTATGTATGTGGTAAAAGTGGAGAAGAAGGGCAGAACCAAAGAAGAATTGCACCAGGTAATTGAATGGTTAACCGGGTTTGATGAAAAAAAGTTGCAGGAACTCATTGATGAAAAGGTAACCTTCGAAGTATTCTTTCAGAAAGCCAGTTTAAACCCAAATGCTGGTCTCATTAAGGGAGTAATCTGTGGTTATAGGGTGGAAGAAATCGAAAACCCGTTAACGCAAAAGGTAAGGTATCTGGATAAGCTGGTGGATGAACTGGCCAAAGGCCGTAAGATGGAGAAGATTTTGCGTGTTGCTTAAATGAATTGGTGGAGGATTGAAAAGTCAGGGCACGAGTAGCACCCGGTAGGTCTGAAGAAGTGTTGTTGTGAATCGAATGGCTAATCCTTTGAAATTAGGTTTATTGCAAAACATTAAAGGATAATGATTATTTTTGGAAAAAGAATAATATTATGAAGACAGAAACACAAATAAGGAATCAGATTTTGCGACGTATTCAGAGAATTCCTGGCGATAAACTCAAAGATTTAAGCGAGTATGTTGCAAAATTAGAGCAGAATATAAACAAGAAAGAAAAAATTCTTTCTTATGCCGGAGTCTGGGAGAATATGGAAGATAGCGCTTTCGAAGAACTTACAGACAAATTAATCTCCAGGAGAGAGCGGAATAAAAGAAGAAGTGATGAATAGAGCAATAATTGATACAGATATACTTTCATATTATTTGAAAGGCGATCAGGTTGTACTTAAAAACATTGAAAATTACCTTGATCATTATGAAGTACTTGAAATAAGCATCATTACATACTATGAAATAACCAGCGGGTTATTGGCAAAGAAAGCTTTTAAGCAATTGAATGTATTTGAAGAATTTATTGCTGAGAATATAATAATTCCTCTCTCTGAAAAATCCGCTAAAATATCCGCAGAATTATATTCCGCTTTAAGACAATCGGGAAGCATTATCGACGATATTGATCTTCTTATTGCCGGAATAGCCATTGAAAATGATTTAACATTGGTAACCAATAATCAAAAGCATTTTCAACGTATCCCTGGCTTGAAAATTGAAAACTGGAAGAAATAGTAATACACATCCTAAGAGTCCGGGAACGAATCTTACGCGGACGGGGTGGGGAATTAAATCATTTTCAATAATCTTATGACAGTATCAAAGAAACAACTTTCAGCAGAGCAGATTCAGGAACTGATCAAAACCTTAAAAGCCCGCTTTGAGAAAAATATGCACCGGCATAAAGAGATTGAATGGTCAGAAATATTTTCCAGGTTTGAGGCCAATCCCGGAGTCTTAAGATCGTTACATGAAATGGAAGCCACCGGTGGTGAGCCGGATCTGACAGGCTTTGATAAAAAGACAGACCAGTATATTTTTCGTGACTGTTCGAAAGAAACGCCTAAAGGAAGAAGAAGTGTTTGCTACGACCTGGTAGCTCTCGAATCAAGGAAACTGCATAAACCTGAACACAGTGCTATGGGTATGGCACTTGAAATGGGGATTGAGCTTCTTACAGAAGAGCAATATTACGAATTACAACAACTGGAAAATTTTGACACAAAAACATCAAGCTGGCTTCAAACACCCAAAAGCATCAGAGACCGCGGGGGTGCTATTTTTGGCGACTGGCGGTACGGCAGGGTATTTATTTATCATAACGGAGCGGAATCTTATTATCCATCCAGGGGTTTTCGCGGGCTGCTGAGGGTTTAGATTTTGGTTCAATAAGACTGAGTCATTTGAATTGTCTCCATAATGCCAGATTGACCACCATTGAAGAATAAATCAAATCAGATTTTATGGCAACAAAAAACAAAATTGACCCCATGTTTGGTCCGGTGGGTGCTACGGCCGGGAAGTTTTTGTTCTCAGCAGGTTTGGTCATAACCTGGTTTTATATTTCAGGTTAGATCCTGGTTTTGATCGGCGCTTTTGTAGGGTTTACGGTAACAACCACATGGATAGATTTTGATAAAAATCGACTAAGATTTTATATCAAGTTGGTTGCTAATACAAGCGGTTTAGGCGCAACCAGCTAGATTAATATATGTAAAAGAATTTCTTATTGCTCACAACAAAAAACTGAAAATTAAAATCATAAATTTAGACAACGAAATCCTTCCCTAAAACAACTTGACACCCCAATACAAAACATCTGGACATAGAAAACCAAATGGACCAACTGGTTTACCAGCTTTACGGTTTGACGGAAGAAGAAATCACCATAGTAGAAGGTTCATTTAAATAACCGGTGTTATATCATGGTATACCCGAAAACCGCTAAAAAGCAAATAAA
>CAYXIT010000014.1:35789-51158 GCA_964465275.1 uncultured Bacteroidales bacterium
TTCATTATATAAAAAAAACCTGCATTAATATCTAATCCACGGTTTAAACCGTGGGCTTTTGGTTGCATTTAATTAAATTTGTGCATATAATAAAATTTGATAGTTATGAAAAAAATTAATAGAATTCTTATTCTGTCTTTAACAGTCTTGACAATCTTTTTGAGTTGTGGCGAAGAATGCGACGACTGCCTGGAACTAACAACAAAAAGTATAAGGTACATTGATTCCGATGGAACAAATCTTTTATTTGGCAATCAGGCGATTTATAATCCGGATAGTGTAGTCATCAGGGCAGGAAATGACGATACAGTAAATGTATGGAAGCAGGAAGACAACGGAACCATCATGTTCAATCTCGAGGCGAATTATACTACCTATCACATCGTTTTATCAGATACATTGATTGATATCCTGGAATTTGAACTGGCTGAAAGAAAAAGTACTTTATGTTGCGGATACGTAACATATTCAACGAAAACACTATTGAACGGGCAGGAAATAGAAAATAATGATTTAATCATCATTACTCATTAGGAAAACGCAGCTCAACAGCGGCTTGTGTTGCATGCCACGCATCTATGTATCAAGACAAGAAATTGCAAGTCTGGGTATCTTGAAAAACAATAAACACAGACGCAACCTTTACCGGCAATTAAAATATAAAAAGACAATGTCGATGAATAATTACTTTCATAATTTGCAGTTTTTAATGGTTGGATTTCTTGCCCTTTTTTTTGGCTGTTCAGCAGAAACAAAAATTCCTGAGAACCCGAACTTAAATTACATTAGGTATAGCCCTGAGAAAACTGACATTGTTGTTAACAGGGAAGTTTATTATGAAAAACTTCAAGGTTTTTGGTTGGGAACATGCATTGCTAACTGGACTGGTTTAGTTACCGAAATGGACAAAATTGGAAATATCGGTGAAATAAGGACTGGTGCTTTTTATACAAGGAACGATTGGGGTCAGCCCGACCAACCGAGTATTTGGGGAGAAGGCCTTCCCAGCAATCTCTCTGCTACAATTGATTTCGTTTATGCTTCACCTGACAGTATTTGGGGCGCTGATGATGACACTGATATAGAATACATTTATCAGGAACTTTTATTAAAACACCAAACTTCCATCCTGACAGGAGATCAAATCAGAGATGGTTGGTTGCGTCACATTAAACATGAAGAAGAGAACTATTTGTGGGTATCGAATCAAAAGGCTTTTGATTTGATGAAGTCAGGATTAGCTCCACCAGCTACAGGAGATCCCCAAAATAACCCCGAATATGAAATGATTGATGCACAACTGACAACTGAAATATTTGGACTGTTTGCACCTGCCCGTCCTGATATTGCCGTGAAAATGGCTCTGTTACCTGTCAAAACTACCGCAAGGGAAAATAGCCGGTGGATTTCAGAGTTTTATGTAATGATGTTTTCGTTGACTTCTGCAGTTGATGAAAATAAACCAATAAAAGAACGGATATTCTGGATGGCAGAACAAGCAAAAACCCAACTCCCTGAAACCTCTTATGCATATAAAATGTATGAATACGTGAAATCCAAATATGATGAAGGCATAACATGGGAACAAGCAAGAGATTCTGTTTATTACAGATATCAGGTCAATTCATTAGACGGATATGATATCACCTCCCGAAACCTGTATTGTAATGGTTGTTTTGCTGCAGGCATCAACTTTGCAGCAAGCCTTGTCAGCCTTTTTTTTGGTGAAGGTGACCTTGTAGAAACAATTAAAATCGGGACATTGGCCGGATGGGATTCGGATAACCCAACAGCTACATGGGGTGGATTAATTGGTTTTATGATAGGAAAGGAAGGAATTGAAAATGCTTTTAACAAAAAATTCTCAAACCGGTTTAATATCCATAGAACAAGAGTTGGATTTGAATATGATGGGATTGACACTTTTGAGAAAATGGCACTAAAAGGCATTTGGATAGTTGACAGAGTGGTGCAGGAAGAAATGAAAGGCGGTATTGATTTGAAAGACAATTTGTGGTATATACCCAAAAATTTGCGAATCGATTTGAAAGAAGAATAAAAAGCTGAAAATAAGCGTTTGGCTCAATGATGGGTGATTGGGTTATATCATTTAATAACGAAAATATTTTCTCTGATCTGTTTATTGTCAAGGAGAGATAGGGCTGGTATATTAAATCGAACTGAAGTTCTTCAATCCCTTTTTTAGTAACCATACTTCGATTTCCACAACGATTTCAGCCGGGCTCTGAGTTCTTTTTCTGGGGGTCATAGAACATGGTGCCGGAGAGTTTTTCGGGCAGGAACTCCTGGTAAGCAAAATTTGCCGGAAAATCATGGGCATATTTATATTCCTTTCCGTAGCCTATTTCCTTCATGAGTTTGGTGGGTGAGTTTCTCAGGTGCAGCGGCACAGGCAGGTCGCCGGTTTCTCTCACCGTTTTCTGGGCTTTTCCGATAGCAAGGTAGGCGGCATTACTTTTGGGTGAGCAGGCCAGGTATGTGGTTATCTGGCTGAGTATGATGCGGCTTTCGGGCATGCCGATCATGGTAACGGCCTGGAATCCATCTGTGGCGAGCAACAAAGCATTGGGATTGGCATTGCCAATGTCCTCCGATGCAAGGATCACCAGCCTTCGGGCGATGAACTTGGGGTCTTCGCCACCTTCGAGCATACGGGCAAGGTAGTAAACTGCTGCATTGGGGTCGCTGCCGCGGATGGATTTTATAAATGCAGAAATCACATCATAATGCATCTCACCGGCTTTGTCATACAGGGCAAGGTTTTGCTGGATTAGGTCAAGTACCAGGCGGTCGGTTATTTCCAGCGGATCTGAAGGCTCC
The DNA here is from genome assembly GCA_964465275.1 of uncultured Bacteroidales bacterium. GTDB lineage: Bacteria > Bacteroidota > Bacteroidia > Bacteroidales > UBA7960 > SKVR01. The sequence goes on from CAYXIT010000014.1 coordinate 38,631, forward strand.
GAATGAACAACCAGCTCAATGGCATTGAGCAGTTTTCGTGCATCGCCGCCACTTACACGAAGCAGTGCGGTGTTTTCACGGATGTGGATCTTTCTCCCGGTTTCTTTTTCCAGGTAAGTACGTGCTTTTTCAAGCAATGTAAGCAGGTCGGCTTTGTCCAGATCCTTTAAAATATATACCTATGATGCCCTTCTCCACGGCTCCCAGTAGTGAATCCTGCTGCGATTTGCTGAAACGGTGGATCTCATCAATAAACAGTATGGCATTACCCCCGGCTTTGTCGGCTTGCTCTATTACAGACCTTATATCTTTTACTCCCGAATTGATGGCACTCAGGGTAAAGAAGAGTTTGTCGAGTTGTTGGGAAATAAGAAATGCCAACGTGGTTTTGCCGGTGCCCGGAGGTCCCCACAAGATCATGGAAGGGATGTTACCGCTTTCAATGCTTTTGCGCAGTACAGCTTTTTCGCCTACCAGGTGTTTTTGCCCCAGGTAGTGATCGAGAGATCGCGGTCGTAAGGTTTCTGCAAGAGGTTTGGCCATGACTTCTGTTTAGTTTTCAGATTTAAACTTTTCAAGATGATTCAGTCTTTGCAACAGCGGCGGGTGTGAGTAATTTACAGACACATTTACCGGATGGGGCCGCAGATTACTCAGGTTGTTTACCGAAAGTTTCTTAAGGGCCTCCTGCAGAGGTTCGGGTTTGTATTTTTCAGCGGCAAAAGCATCGGCCTGGTATTCATGTTTGCGCGACATGTAATTACCTGCAATACCCAGCAGCGTGCTCACCGGTGAGTAAAGCAAACCGAAGGCAATGATTCCGATATGGAAGCTGGATTGCTCCACACCCAGTGCCATTGACAACTCAGGGCGGTTGATAAACAGTCCCAGCAGGTAAAGCATAGCCCCTGAACTTATAATTGAAACGAACATTCCTTTGGTAATATGTTTCTTTTTGTAATGCCCGATCTCATGGGCAAGCACCGCTACCAGCTCTTCGGTGGTATGTTCTTCTATTAATGTATCGAATAATACGATCCTTTTTTTCTTTCCCAGGCCACTGAAATAGGCGTTGGCCCTGGAACTTCTTTTGGAACCGTCAATCACAAAGATATTATCGAGTTTAAAACCAGCTTTTTGTGAAAACTTTTCAATGGCATCGCGCAGTTCGCCTTCTTCAAGGGGGGTTTGTTTGTTGAACAGCGGCACAATAAGCGTACTGTAGAACATGGCCATAAATATGGAAAAAAATGTCAGAAATGCCCATGCATACAGCCAGAAATAGCTTCCCGCCACCTGGTAAAACCAGATGATAACGGCCATCAGTCCACCACCCAGTATGATTGCCAGCAACCAGCCTTTGAGTTTATCGGCAACGTAGGTTTTGGGCGTGGTGCGGTTGAACCCGTATTTTTCTTCAATTACAAAAGTATGGTATATGTCAAAGGGAGTGGAAAGCAGGTCGCTTGCCAGTCCGATAATACCAAAAAACAACAATGCCATAAGTATGGGATGTTCAGTATATTGCCGCACCCAGTTATCCAGGAAAGGAAATCCGCCCAGGAGCAGGAATGCAATGATAAGTACAAAACTCAATGAAGATGTGAGTAAACCGAAACGCATATTTTCTCTCAGATAATTTTGCGATTTACGGTATTTATCTTCATCATAGATCCCCTGGAGCTCGGAAGGCAGTTTGTTGCTCCACCGGGTAGAATTCAGATAATCCAGCAGTCTGTCGAACAGGAAATCAATTACCAGTATTGCGAGGATGATGTAGAAGAGGGTTTGATGCATGCTTTTTTGAGTTATTAGGTTATTGGGTTATTAAGAAAATAAGAAAATAAGGATTTTAGATTTAGCTTTGCTGAGTTCGTATTCGGTTCGTTTCGTGCTTCGATATTAGTGCTTCGGATTTTCAATATTTCCATTCTCCGTTTTTCGGTCTCCGTTCTCCGTCTTCCGATTTAATAACTTCCCGCATACTTCCTTATAAACCATTCTGCCGCTAATAAAGCCAGAAGCAAAAAGAATATCCAACGCAGGTTGATCAGGTCTTCAAACTCATTTTGAGTGTAAATGACCGGTCTGATATCTTCACGGTTCCGGATGCTGTTCAGCAGTTCTTCCGTCTGATCAGGATAAAACATTTCTCCACCTGAATTTTCTGCCAGTTGAAACAGCAGGTTATGATCAGCAACAGTATTGATACTTTCAATATTTAATGGAGAAACGGTAAAAAAGCTTTCAGCTGTAAACCTTTCTCCACCAAATTCCACACGGGCTCTGTACGTATATTCTCCCACCGGAAAAACGCCTGCATTGAGGGTATAAGCATTTCCTGTTCTGCCGGGTATATATTCAAACTCAACTCCGTCTTCATTGATAATGGTGAGATTGATCTCCGGCTCATTCACAAGTTCATAGCTTCTGTTGTAAAGTTCTGCATCAAATATTACAGGCTGATTTTCATAAATAAAAGCGGGTGTCTGAACCCTGAAAAAACTCTTGTCTTCCACGACCGACAGATACTGAACTATGCTTGAAACAAAGTTGTTGAAGGCATTATGGTTGCCTTCGCGTGAAAAATTCCCCAGTCGCCAGCGCCAGATTCCTTCGCCTGCAATCAGTGCTGTTTTTCGTTCACCCACTTCAGAAAAAGCAATCAGCGGATACTGGGTTGACACAGCACCGATTCGCTGGTAAGCAAATACCCGGGTAGCGGGCGACAGGTTGTAATTGGCAAAGGGGGTATTCAACGGGGGCAATAACGGAAGCAAACTGCGCAGATCTTCCTCAGTACGAAACAGGTTGAAATTTTCATTGATCTCAGCCCTGGAATCATTAAAACCTTCGGCCCGTAGGTTGATCTGAATGCCGGTTTGCAGCCGGTTAAAACCTGTGAAATTGCTTTGCGAACCGAAAATAAATAGCTGGGCCATGTTTTCGCGTAAGGCGCGTGTGAGCAGCGACAGATCTCTTTGTTGCCTGTTGGGTATCTGATGCCACATCACAAGATTGTAGGCATCAAGACTGCCTTCAAATTGTCGTTTTCCTGCAATGCCAGTTTCAGGGCACCCACATCAGGATGAGGCGACAAGGCCATGATCAGTATCTTTTGACGGCTGTCAATTACTTCAATAAAAAACTCCTGTACATTATTGGCCGGTGTTATTTCATCCTGCAGGGCTTCTATTTCTACTTTATATCTTTTTATTCCTGTTTCTGTAGCTTCGAGCTCAGCCACAACAGTTTCAAAATGTGCATCAGACGTAAAATCTATCCGCTGTTCAAATACTGTTCTCCCTTCGTGACTGATCACAACCCTGCTGCTTTCTCCTGCCGACTGACGAGCTTCAATAGTTATTTCCACAGGGAAAATATTATCCAGGTAAGTTATACGGTTGTGCCGCAGGTTTTGTATGAGAAGGTCCCTGCCCGGCAACGTATCTCCCAGGGCAAGTGCATAAACCGGTGCCCGTGTTGTTGATGAATTCTGGTATAGCGGATTTTTACCCCGGTTGAAGATGCCGTCAGAAGCAATTACAACTGCACCGATGTTGCGGTTGGTATACCGTGAATCAATTGTTGCAAATATTTCTGATATATCGGTTTGCTTGTCAGAAAAATCGAATGAACTTTGTTCGCGCACTTCTTCACCAAAGGCATAAGTATTCAAATTATAATCTTCTCTGAGTTCAGAAAACAGTTCATTGATATTGCCGGTGTATTGTTCTTTTAAAGTTATTGAATCGGAACCAACTGTTAATGATTGGCTGTTGTCGTGAAAAAACAGTATAATGGGCTCTTGTATTCTGTTTACCTGCAACCTGAGAAGTGGCGACAGCAGAAACATTGCCAGTAAGCTGATTACAATAAAACGGAATGTAGCCAGAAACCTTTTTTGCAAAATGCTGAAGTCATCTGATGTATTTCTGTAATACAACAGGGCCGATACAGCAAGTCCCAGCAATAAGCAAAGCAGTAAAAACCACCAGGGGTGATCAATTATTAAGTTAAAATTCAAAACCGTATTGTGATTTTAATTTGGTTACGTTTAGAAAGAACACAAAGATAATGTGATTTTGACATTTTTTTACCCATCCTGACAGTGCCTTTGGTTCTTCGATGTTGTATTTAACATTGTTTAATGAGATATTAATGAGATAAAATCAAAAGCCCCGAAGTGCTTGTATAAAACACTTCGGGACTTTATGAGGACATGTTGAGATCAATCAGCCTTACTTCTTGGTCTGATCATTTGATTTCCCTTTACCTTGTCCTGATTGGGGGCTTCTGCCGATACTATCCCTCATTGTGGTGTCGGCTTTTACATTTTCAATTTTGTAATAGTCCATGATACCCAGGTTACCGCTACGGAATGCTTCAGAGATAGCTTTGGGGATCTCAGCTTCCGCTTCAATAACTTTGGCGCGGGCTTCCTGTGCCTTGGCTTTCATTTCCTGTTCAGCAGCAACAGCCATAGCCCTTCTTTCTTCTGCCTTGGCCTGTGCAATGTTCTTATCGGCATTTGCCTGGTCAATCTGCAGCATCGCACCGATATTCTTACCTACATCAATGTCGGCAATATCGATAGAAAGAATCTCATAAGCAGTTCCTGAGTCAAGACCTTTAGAAAGTACAACTTTGGAAATACTATCGGGATTTTCGAGTACCTGCTTGTGATTGTTGGCCGAACCGATAGATGTAACAATACCTTCACCAACCCTTGCCAGGATTGTTTCTTCGCCTGCACCACCCACGAGTTGCTTGATGTTGGCTCTGAGTGTAACCCTTGCCTTTGCGATCAGCTGGATACCGTCTTTGGCAACCGCTGCTACGGGCGGGGTATTGATCACCTTGGGTTTTACCGACATCTGCACCGCCTCCAGCACATCACGGCCTGCCAGGTCGATGGCTGTAGCCGTTTTAAAATCGAGGTTTATATTGGCTTTATCGGCACTGATAAGCGCATTTACCACGGCTTTTACCCGCCCTCCGGCAAGGAAGTGGGCTTCCAGGTCATCGCGGTTGAGTCGCAGACCAGCCTTGGTGGCCGAAATAAGATTGTTTACAATTACAGCCGGCGGGATCTTTCTCCAGCGCATAAGCACCAATTGCAAAAGGCTTATGCGTACACCCGATACCAGGGCAGAAAACCACAAACCTACGGGTATGAAATAAAAGATAATCCATAAACCCAAAATACTCACCACCGCAATGGCAATAATAATTCCAATGTTTGCTTCCATTTTTTAGTTTGATTTTGATTTGACAATAATTTTATTTCCGTCTACTTTGGTTACCACAATTTCTGTATTCTCACTGATCAGATTATCTTTTGATGTAACTTCGTAGTATTCTTCATTGATTAAGGCTTTTCCCATGGGGTTAAGCCTGGTAATGGCAATTCCTTCGTCGCCGGGTTTAACTGTATCTGCTTCTACTATGTTTACCCGGCCATCGAGCTGCGAGCCCAGCATGGCTCGTCGCCACGTATTGCTCTTGAGTGCCAGGGCAAGAGCTCCTATAGAAAACACCAGGGTGGCTCCCAGAGTATAGGTTCCTGCGGCGGTACCATGGCTGCTGTAAGCCGAAACCACACCGAAAGCCATCATGGCAACTCCTACAATTCCAACCACTGTTGCTCCGGGTACCACGAGTATTTCAAGCAAAAGGAAAATCAATCCTATAACGATCAAAGTTATTATTACTAACCAGCCCATATCGGTTTTGTTTTGATAAAAAGAGTAAAATCTCCGGGTTTTATTAATTATTTTTATTGCTAACTACAAAAGCTTATTCAATGGTTGCTGTCAGGCCACGATCAAGGATATTCCTGTACATGGGTTCCAGCGTATTATAATCACCCGAACGAACGGTGCATTTGCCTTTATGATGGATAATAAAAGTGCACTGCTCAGCCTGGTTGGGTTCGTGATCGCAAACTTCTATAAGTGTTTTTATCACGAAATCAAATGTATTGAAATCGTCATTGTGTACAACAAGGTCGCGTATTTCAGTTTTCAGGGATTTTACTGATCCTGAATCTCTGGTTTTTTCCCTGGTCATAACAACATTATTTTACATTTAGTTAAGTATACAGATAAACCATACTTTTAAACTACCTTTCAAAGGTAAATAAAATATGAATAAACAGCATGTTTTCAGAAATTTTCAGATTTTAACAATAAATCTGCTATTCAGGGGTATTATTTAACTCCGATGCAATCCCTTTTTTGCGAAACTGAAGCTTATTTTCCTTCCCTTTTAAAAGTCGCCTTATGTTTTTCTGGTGAGTAAGGGGGACAAAGACAGCTACTGCCAGGGAGAAGATGATCTCAGCGATAAGATCACTTTGTAAAATAAAAATTACCGCCACCGGAAATGCAATGGCCGCGAATATTGAGCCAAGCGACACATACCGTGTAGGCAAAAAAGCCAGCAGAAATACTGCCAGGCAGATCAGCACGGCCTGGGGAAAGAGCGCAACAACGATACCCACAAGAGTGGCAATGCCTTTGCCACCTCTGAACCCCGCAAACAACGGAAATACATGTCCCAGCAAAGCCATCGAACCCAGTATTAACTGGTAAATAACTATATTATTGGCAGAGGTAAAAGATGCTTCAGGAAAAAACCGGCTAAGATAAACGGCTGCAAATCCTTTGAGTGCATCCAATACCAGGATAAGTGCTCCGGCCCGGTTGCCAAACACCCTTAAAGCATTGGTAGCGCCGGCATTTCCACTACCGTGCTCACGCAGATCAATGTTATAAAATATTTTTCCAAACCATACTGATGTGGGTATTGACCCCAGCAGGTATGCACCCAGAAGTGCCAGTACTTTAGCGATTTCCCAGTTCATTTTTTTGATTTTGGTTTAACTGATTATTAAAACTACAAATTTAATCGTTTAAAAGTCTCATGTTTCTCACAAAATCAAAAGGCCGGCGTTCTGATGCCAGAATATATGTGAAGGGTCGTTCTCCGCGTTCAACCTCCATTCTTCTGCGGCGGGGATTCACACTTCTGACCATGTCATTGTAATCGGGTTTGGATGAAATGGTTTGCAAAACATTATTGGTGTAGATATAATAATAGAAATCAAGACCTACACCTTCGCTCGCAAGCCCTGAAGGGATCAGTACCATAGTAAAAATATCTTCAGCAGAACGTGATTTTTTCAGTTCAATAAAGCCGTCGATATATAAATTTATAGGGAAACGTTCCATGTTTCCTACCCCAAGTGGTGCGGTAGTGTGGAATGATTGTGACTTGTCATTCCATTTCATTTTCAGGTCGGCGAAGAAAAAGTTATGATTAAGTTCAGGAGGAAATCTTCTGAAATAACCCAGATTAACGTGTTCATCAATTAATGTTCTTGCAGTAGGACCGTCTGTTCTTTTATGCAGGAAACTGCTGTATTTAAATCTGTTAAGATTTATATTAACAATGGGTTCTTTTTTGTTTCGTATATTTTCTTCAACCATAGCAAAAGCGCTGTTCAGGAAGAAGAAGTCGATACCCATAATTATATCCAGCAATGTTTCATTGGTTTTGATATCTGTGGTTACTTTGCCGTAAGTTGTAAGTTTAAATTGACCAAGATCTTCGAGAAGGGTAAGATCGCCGTGGCCTTCCAGGATGCATGTATTTGGATCTAAAGTAATGATATTGTCGGGTAGTTGCTGGTTACGATGTTTTTCAATGGAGGTTACCTGGTATTGCTTCAGTCCTGGTTCCCATGCAAGATATCCGGTTGCCGAAACGATCTCCATATCAGAATAATGTTTTCTGCGGGTAAACAACCCCGGATAGATTTTTAATGAATCGCCCGAAAGCATTATGCTTGTCAGAATACTGCCGTTGGCATCGTTTTTCAGGTCTTCATCAAGGGGTATATATACACTATCGGGTTTTATAACCGCATTAAATCTTACGCTACCGGGCTGATAACCCGGGCAGTCGGCAAATATACGTGCTGCTCCGTCGTATTCGAAATATTCTTTTTCAGCCTTCAATTCAATTTTTCCGTTAAAGCCGAATTCAGGACTAATGGTAAACTCCATTTCACGCGATACTTCAGCCGTGGCCCGTGTTGATTCTGTTTGCCGGTCAACCCTGATAAACTCAAAATAAACCGGCTGAACATTATTCCTCGCATCAGTATAGTCATACATACCCATAGCAGTATAGCTGTTTTTTGATCCTACAGTAACCTCTGCATTGTAGAAGTGATGCAGCAGGGTGGATGTATTGGCCAGTATCATTGCATTTTCCAGTTTTTCAAGGGTAGCATTCTCATTGATCTTAACTTTCCCTTCATGGGGATAAATGGCAGCATCTGCTATTTTCAGGATCTTCACATCATTGGCATGAATAACATTTTCTTCCAGGTTGTAATGGAGATTGCCTGCGTAAAAGGATAAAGAATCTCTTGCCGACCGGGTGGAGATCAGTTCTTTACCACTGAAGTCATAATATATCCATTCTTCAGGCTTGATGTCCGAAAGGGCTGCAATTTCATCGTGGTGGATACTTTTGAGTTGTAAATTTCCACCTTTCATATCCCACATCCAGTCAAATCCATATGCATCAAACTCACCAATAGCAAAAGTGATTTTCGATTGGTTTTCTATGTTCGCAAACAGAGAAACCTGCTCAACAACATCTACCTTTGCATCATAACTGGTGGCTGAAAGTGCCAGCCGTTTGCCGTCGGCTGTCATCACTTTTATATCTGAGTTATCAGCCATAAAGTCATCCTTATTAAAGCTGATCTGGTCAGATGCAAGTTCACTTCCTTCCAGGTTAATCTTTCCAACTCCTTCAAGACCATCATGAGAAACATTCAGGGTTCCTTCCATTGCAACAAGGCCGTCAAACATTTCAAACGGCCTGGTAGTATTTTTAACAGACATGATCTCTTCATTTGGCAGGAATAGCATATTTACATCCATCGCTTTGACTGACGGATGTTGAACCGGTCCATCCAGCTCCGCAAGATTGAAAGCGTTTATTTTGCCTCTTGCCGAGTCAGGGTACATGAGCATGGTTTCGGCATCAACGGTTGCATTTAAAAACTCCAGTCGCCCGTCGGCCTGCAAACCTTCATTACTCATGCGTATCGGTCCTTTATAAACTGCTTTGCCTCCCCATACCGGATATCCTGCTTCGGGAGTTTCTGTGTTGAAACCCAGTGAATAATCTTCCTGCACAGTAACATAATCATAAAAATCGGGGAAAACTCCGGTTGATATGAACACCCCGTCAAAGGCAATATTATCGGTAGTAGCGTTGTCAAGACTGTCGATAGTAAAAGGTATGAGTTTCAGGTATACCTGTTCGCGGTTATAGGCTCCTTCCTGCACCGATTCGCGGTCGTAAAACATGTAAGATTCGTTGTTGGAATTGAATATCGGGTATCGTGGATAAGGCAACTGACCCGATTTATTCCGTGGATGGTCAACCAGCAATTCGCCATTGATACCCTCCAGTACAGTTTGAACACGATGGTAAGTATAACGACCCTGGCTGTCGGGGGTGTGCGATCGCACCCTGAAACTCATGGAATCGGTATTTACCAGGTCGATCTTAAACATATCATAATTAAAGAAGAACTCTTTGCCATAAAAATCAAAAAGACCTGACTCAATCCGGCCATGGAAGTATATATCGCGGTTTTGCTTCAGAATTACCTCTTTTTCATGTGGGTGGATAACTACATTTTTTTCACGGCTGAGAGGGATTCGGTCAATCCCGTAAAGGTGCAGATCGAAGTTATTCATATTCAGGCGACCATTCACCCGGGATTCAGAATTTATCTGCATTACATCAAAATCACTGCGACCTGTATAGGATGTAATATAATGATCTAATCTGTCGTATAATGTAACTGTTTGTTTATCTGAATCGTATGAAAGAAAACCGTAAAAGGAGAAGGAGAGGACCTGCGCTATGACGCTGCCCAAATCCTGCCTGAGATACCGTGCATATTCACTTACCGGAAAAGTTCTTGAGTTATACTCACGGGCAAAGTTCCGAAGTTTTATAAGCGGGTGTAACCCCGATATACCTTGCATGCGCATGTAGCGTAATTCGGAAAAGAAATTTTGTGATTCAAAAACTGCCGTGCCGGTTTCACTCAATCCCCTTATCATTCTCAGCTCCATGTCGTAAGTGTCAATATTCCAGTATATAGCCTCGCAGTACATATCTACCTTGTGAAAACTGTTGGTAAAGGGAGCCCTGGAAGTTCCTTTTTCGTCTCTTTGGATGGAAAATTCACGATTAGGGTGCAAATACCGCATGCTTGCAGCAGGATGATATATTGAGTCGCCCAACAGGTAAATGCTAATTTCGGATCGTTCGGTAATGATCCTGTCGTTACGAATAGAAAAAGCACGGCTTCGTGCCGTAATAAAAAGAGAATCGGAACGATAAAACTTAATGGTAGCATCAGCTTTATCTGTGCCCGATCCGATTACTCTTTGGCCCATCATTGTAAAACCGCCCCTGAAATCGATACCGGGAAAGAGATCATCTATTTCATGAAATGCCTGATAAGACTGGAATCTGGGATAATTGGCATCTTCGGGTTTAACATCGGCCAGTATCCTTTCAGTAAGTTTACCGTGCAGTTGTTCATCAAAAAAATGCTTATTGAAAAAGGTAACCGAATCAATTTCAAATCTTGCAATTGACAGGTTTAATGAATAGTTTCCAAGCAATGCATACACTTCATCGGGTTCAAGATTTACTCTTTCCCATGTAATTTTGCCCCCTTTTCCTGAAAAACTTTCTGATGAATAGTCCGCTCGCCCCGACGTGTTGTAAATAACAGTGCTGTCACCCTGGGCATAGCAAACAAGGTCGTTTTCGCTGAAAGTGATCCATGGTTTGCCATCTTCATAGCTTAAAATATAATCATCATTGCGCAAATGCCAGCTGATTGAAGCTGAAGATGATATAATATTTTTATCAAACAGATCAAAGGTTTTTTGCCAGTATTTAATAAGGTGATGTTGGGTAGCCGAAGTCATTAGGGGTGTAAAACTCTCATGCCATGCAACAAAGCTCTCATTACCATGGGGTAAATGGTATAATTTAAGAATGCTTTCAAGGTAGGTAAAATAGTCGGGCCAGGTATTTAGGCGCAAATTGCGCATGAGGACAAGCGTATTTTGTATTGTTGTTTTCTTCTGCTCAATGAAAAAGCTTTCATCAATGTAAATAGCGGCAAAGGTATCCAGCACCCACTGTGCTTTTTCTGAGTGTTGACTGTCAACCTGGGTGAGCAATTCCTGCAACTCCAGGAGAAATTCATCATCATCCTGCGGGAAACCCGGCTGATTCTGACCAAAGGTCGATATATGGCTAATAAAAAAAAGGAGAGTGAAAAAAAGTATAAGTCTTTTCAGCATATATGGTTTTATAGGTTCCTGAAATCAGGTATCGGGAGAAGCTGGTGCAATTCTCTTCCAGATACCCGGTTTTATTTTGGTTCAAAACGACAATGACTCAATCAAATCTCTCCACAAATCTTTAATTTATTTTCACCAGTTTAACAGCTGCCCATTCTTTGTTTTGTTTGTTTTCTACTTCCCTGATGTTGTATTTTTTTGCCTTTTGAATTATATCCTGCATGTCATCAGCAAAAAATCCACTAATATATAATTCACCGTTTGGGTTGAGCACTGAAGCATATATTTCAATATCTTCCATTAAAACATTTTTGGTAATATTTGCAAGTATGATATCGTAATTTTCATTGCCAAGCAGCGAAACGTCTCCAAGCAAAACCCTGATGTCCGGGGTTTCATTTCTATTTATATTTTCCTGGGTATTTTCCCAGGCAAAAGGGTAATTATCAATTGCCACAATTTTACCGGCTCCCATCTTTGCTGCCAGTATAGCCAGTATACCGGTACCACAGCCCATATCAAGAACGTGCTTTCCCTTAAAATCGGTTTCAAGCATCCATTCTACCATCAGGCTTGTGGTTTCATGATGTCCGGTTCCGAAAGACATTTTGGGCTCAATGATCACTTCCCACGGGTAGTTGGGTTTTGGTTTATGAAACGGAGCTCTGATGTAACACTGTTGCTTAACATCAACAGGTTCAAAATTGCTTTCCCAAACCTGGTTCCAGTTCTGATTATCTATTTTTTTTACGGTAAAAGTGAATTTTGCTCCATCCGCTCTCATTTCCGGTATAGTGATGGCATTTAGTTTTTTCTCATCAAATGCATCAGACTGAATATAGGCTTTGAAGCCTTTAAGATTTTCCTCAAAGCTTTCAAAGCCTATTTCTGCCATTTCGTCAATGAGCAGATCTGCCCATGGCTGCAAAGGCTCCACCACAGCGGTAACTTCCACGTAGTTCATCGAACTCATAGATTAAAATGATTTTATAATAGATAATAAAATACTGATAATAACGGCCATACTGCTGCCTGCCGGTGTCGGCAAGATGAAATTCAAACCGAAATTGATGAAAGCGAAGAAGATGAAGTTTTGGTAAAG
>CAYXIT010000014.1:51168-52974 GCA_964465275.1 uncultured Bacteroidales bacterium
TTTGGCGAAAAGTTCAGCAGCATTCCTGGCATTGCAACTACCGCCGTAAAGGATAGTGGTATTATCGGCTGCTGTTGTATTGTATTTTTCACCAATGATCTTTCTTATGTAGGCGTGCATCTCCTGCGCCTGATCCGGGCTTGCAGTAACTCCTGTGCCAATGGCCCAAACAGGTTCGTAAGCGATAACCACTTTGGCAAACTCATCTTCACTCAGCCAGAAAAGCCCTTTTTCCAGTTGCTCCTTCACCACGTCGAAATGTTTCTTGGCATTTCTTTCGTCAAGGACCTCTCCACAGCAGAATACAGGTCTCAGACCATGCTTCAGTGCAATTTCCGTTTTTTTGGCCAGCACCTGATCAGTTTCGCCAAAATAAGAGCGTCTTTCTGAATGACCCACCAGTACATTTTCCACTCCTGCAGACTTGATCATCGCTGCAGAAATTTCTCCTGTATAAGCACCCTTTTCTTCAGTGTGGCAGTTTTGTGCTCCTGCTCCCAATCCCTGCACCCCGGCTACGGTTTCAGCAACTGCCGTGAGATGAATAAAGGGAGTGAACATCAAAACCTCGGGTTTGCCGGGAAGTTTATCCAAAGGATTATTCTTTACAAAGTCTTTGATTTCAGAAGAAAGCTTAATTCCTTCATTAAGTGTAAGATTCATTTTCCAGTTTCCGGCTACAATCTTTTTTCTCATTTTTATCTGAATTTTTGATTTGATATTAGGTTTGAAATGATTTGTAATGGCAAAAGTAGTAAATCTGGCACGGTAAAAGCTAAGTAAAATTATGGAATTTTGAAAGGAGGTAACTGTAGTTTTCTATTGGAGCCTGATTCTTGGGTCAAGAAGTCCATAAGTAATATCCACAAGGATATTGATGATTACCAGCATTACCGATATCAGCAATACAGCCCCCATGATCATCGGGAAGTCATAGGTTTCTAGCGATTCAACGATAACTACCCCGATTCCTTTCCAGTCGAATACAAATTCAACAAAAACAGCACCTGCCATGAGTGATGCAAACCAGCCCGATATGGCAGTAATAACCGGATTCATTGCGTTTTTGAGTGCATGCCTGGTTATTACCCTGTAAAAACTCAGTCCCTTAGCTTTTGCCGTGCGTATGTAATCCTGCGAAAGAACATTGATGAGTGAACTACGGGTAAGTTCGGCAACTATGGCGAGTGGTCTAATGCCTAGTGTTAATGCCGGCAAAATCAAATTTTTCCATTGAATGAAAATTTTTTCGCCAAAATCATCAACTTCATACAAACTTCCGGTCATATTTAATTGGGTGTATTTATGTAAAATAAATCCAAAAAACCAAGCAAACAAAATAGCCGAAAAAAATGATGGAACACTCATACCTAATGTGCTTAAAACGGCAATAATCCTATCGAAAAAAGAGTCTTTATATAATGCCGAAAAAATACCAAAAACAACACCAATAACTAAAGCTATGCTAATTGCAGCTAGGGCTAAAACGGCTGTATTTGGTAATGTTTCTGCTATAACTTGCGATACATTTTTATCTGTTTTTTGAAGTCATCTAAACCTAACCAATGTTTACAAATCAAATTAGTTGTAAAACCTATTAAAAGTGGTATTCCAATCAAAAAGCGGACAACTTACGGTTGAAAAGAAAGGTGATATATATTGGATGAACTTTCCTTCCAATCCTCCGGAACCGATCCCCGTTCCTAAGTTGCTCCCTGATGCAATCGGTACGATTCCAATTTACACCGGTGTAAACCGAGATATGTTGGTTTTATTACAAGACGAAGACACTTTAAAATCGGTCAG
>CAYXIT010000015.1:0-2169 GCA_964465275.1 uncultured Bacteroidales bacterium
TGCCAGATTTTCAATCATGTGCAACCTTCTTCGCGTAACCATAATATCTTCGGGTTGGCAGGCTTTGCTATGAAGCAGACCATTAACAATAGAAACTCCAATATTTCCTGCTCCCAGCAGGGCAATTTTTGATGAATGAGTCATATAGTAAATTTAAATTAATGAAAGTAAATATCAATAAGCCAGAATTGTTAAGTCTTCAAAGTTACCTAAATTGAAAAACAGATGATTTTCCCTTTAGAAAAGGATCTCCTTACGAATTAAGAAGAAATTCTCTCAGCCCTTTTTGCCAGTCACATCCATAACCTGAATTTTATCGCGGTCAAAATAATCGGCAGTAGCCGGGTGGCAGGTAAAGATCAGCATCTGGCGATGAGCGGCAAATTCCTGAAGTATCTTTGCTGCTTGCCGGGCGCGGGCCGGATCAAAATTGACCAGGATCTCGTCGGCAACAACGGGCAGTGGTTCAGCCTGTCTCTCGTATTCTTCAATAAAACCCAGTCGAAGACTCACCAGCAGTTGTTCTTTTGTCCCCCGGCTCAGCTGATCAAGATTTTTGGATGCCTGCCGGTGGTCAATTACGCTCATCTCACGACCTTCCAATGATAACCGGATACCGGAATATTCTCCACCGGTAATAGTACCAAAGTAATCTCCGGCATTTTTGATTACCGCAGGTTGCTTTTCTTTCTCAAAATCAGATCTTACACTTGCAAGTACCTTCAGAGCCAACTGCCCTGTGAGCCATTGTTTGTATGCATCGCGCAACTGTTGCCTGTGGGTTTCCAGTGCAGTGAGTTCCTCTGCAAGATCCGACTCACTGGCCAGGCGTTCCTTCTCCCTTGTTTTGGAACCCTTATCTTTATGCAGATCCGCGGTTTGCTGCTCTTTCTCATCAATTAATATCCGGATCTCAGCAATACGTTTTTCAATCCACGACTTTTCATTTGCTGATAACCATTTGAGAACATCTTGCCCCTTGCCTAAACCCACAATGGCTTCAATCTTCTCCATGCCCGTTTTCTGCTGTTGTTGCAGGGCCATGATCTGTTCATTTTCGCGGTATTTCTTCCGGAAATCTTCTTCATTATCTGTTCCGGTTACTTCAAAAAGCTCCTTAATGGCCTGAATAGCAGATTCCAGGTCTGTAGCCTTTTGCCGGTGCTCCTTCTTTTTGCGGTGTAGTTCCCCGTTAAGGTTCATGATCTCCCTTTGCAGTTCCTCAGTCTGATTATATTCTTCCAGAACAGCGCTGGTAAGGATTTGCGTATCCGTACTTCCCGGATTACGGGTCAGCAAACCGGCCATTGCTTTCACTTTCCCTTCGAATTCGTAGATCACCGGCAATCTATGCTCCTGAACCTTTTCGCGCAGCCGTTCGCGCTGCTGTATAAGCTTTTTCAGATATTCAATCTGCTGAAAGATCTCAGGTAATGCCTGTATAGAAAGTTCAGCGAAAAGCTTAAGTTCCTTTTGCAGATAGTTTTGGAAAGCAGACTTCAGCTCACCATCTTCCTTTTCCAGTTCCTTAAGCTTTTTTCTGACAGGAACGAGGGGGTTTTCCTTTTGGAAAACTTTTCTGCCGAAAATCAACACAAGACCTGCAACCACCATCACCGCTCCGATAATATATTGACTGAAATAAAAAACCAGTAAAGAAGCAAATACCAGCAGCAACGCAAAAAGCGTGGCAATGGCTTTGGCATTGAACCTGCTTTTCTGCGACATAAGGGTTTTTTCACTGGCCTGCCAATCGCGGATCTCATCCCTGAATTTTTGCAAAGATGTGCTAAACTTTTCGGTTTTACTGCGATGCATGGCAGTGTCTTTAAACTCCAGCACATCTATCTCCGTCCATCGACTGCTTATCTTTCCTGAAAGGGTTTCGGTTATCTCCTTTTCAAGCTCCTTAATCCGGGCCGATTCATCAGCTTTTTCAACCAGTGTCTGTCTGTAATTTTCAAGATTATTCCTCAGATAAGCCACCTGTTCACGGTTTTCCAGTAAAGGAATATTTACCGATGTTTCTTCCAGAATCTGCTCAATCTCATCCATACCCTGCTCGTCTGGCGTTCCGTTTTTCAGCGCTGAGATCCTTTGCAAAAGTTCGGATTTACTTTCCATATTCTTCTTTTTGCATATCCTAAACCCCAAAAAACAAATTGCAAA
>CAYXIT010000015.1:2179-17924 GCA_964465275.1 uncultured Bacteroidales bacterium
AGACCTATACCCTTTTCGGGAAGCTGGTGCAATGGAGGTAAATGTTTCAAATCTTCTTCTGCCCGCCGGATTTCCAGGTAACTGTCATAGCAGCGCAGGTAGATATCAAACATGAAATATTCGCTGCGCAACTCTTTCAGCTCCTCTTCTGACGATTTTGCTGCAGATGTAACCTGCTCAAGATCAGCTACGAGCTGCCTATACTGAGACAAATGTTCTCTGATTTGGCGGATGCGCCCATGGCTGTCATCTATTTCTTTAAGGATTTGAGGAATACGCTGTGTGCGTCCGCGGGTTGTGTAAATATTGTCGGTAACATCGGTAATATTCTTCTCAAGGTTGGTTATAGAAATATTTCCCAAACCCAATCCAAGACTAAATATCTTATCCTCCACACCCGACTCCTGCAGTGATGCCAGTCCCACCAGTTCATCCAGTGTAAAGGCGTAAATATTGCTGTACAATCCGGCAGTGGCATGACCCAGAAAACGGTTCCAGGTGTTTTCATTAAAATGATCCTTGCCCTGGGCATGTAAACGGATCTTATCGGAGCCATTTCTTTCAAAAATAACTTCATCGCCTGTGGCAAGCACCCCATGGATTCTGCCTCCATGATTTCCTCCATGCAACGGAGCCATTCGTTGATCTAAACGCCGTGGGTATCCGAACAGGGTAAATCGCAGAAATTTCAGCAAAGTAGATTTGCCAGCTTCATTTTTTCCCACAATAATATTTATCCCTTTGTCAAGGCCTGGCAGGGAAAAATCATGGAATATCCCGAAGCCGTCAATGTGTATATCTTTTATGATCATGAATTGTCTTTTATGAGTTGATCCAGAAGTTGCCAGCGGGCGTTTTCAAGGATTTGCTTTTTTTCTTCTTCGGTGAGATCTTCCAGTTCTCTTTTGGCTGGCTGACTGCCAAACTCCTGCTCCAGAACTGAAAAAAGTTCTGTCAGTTGGGCCTGATCCGATTCCAGACGATCAAAGGATTTCAGGATCTCTGCGGTAAAGTCATTGGCTTCTTTCAGTTCATCCAGGTTTACATCGGGAAGTGTTTGAAGGACAATCTGGTCAAAAAGCGTAAAACGATCATGCTGCAACTGTCCTTCATTGAGCAAATTAAGAAGGTCATTTGTTTCTTCGGGCCGGTGAAGCAACCCGTGTAGTGACGTGCGCCCCTTAAGGGTAAGCCGCAATATGCATGATTCATTGTAACCTGAACCGGTAATTTTTTCCACCGCCGAATGAATTCGCCCTGATAGTTCACCGATGCTATCAAGACCGGATAAGTCAACATCCACTTCCTCAAAACGGATGAACTGGGTGGGGATAAATTCCAGATCCGGAGCCTTGTTTTCGCTGAGCGTAACCCGGTAACAGCCCCTTGGGCCGGTCTCACCAAAGTCGCGCCCCTGCGGGTTACCCGGGTAAACAATGGCCGGGTGTGCAGTATGTACCACATGCTGCTTGTGGATGTGCCCAAGTGCCCAGTAATCGAAGCCTTTGCTTTTTACATCTTCGAGCCGAAAGGGCACATAGTTCTCATGTGGTCCGGCCGACCCAATGGTTCCATGTAGCAAGGCAATGGAAAAGGGGGCAGGATTTTCTTTCCGCACATAAGCATCGGCCAGATTGCGGCTCTCAGTGCTGGTTCCATAGCTGATTCCATAAATATCAGCAAAAGGTTTACCTTCCTTCTCAAAAGTTACACACTCCACCTCCTTTGACCCGAAGCGGTGAACCTGCGGTGGAAGCACCAGTTCTTCGAGCCATGAACCCAAGGGGTCGTGGTTGCCGCAAATGAAATAGGCAGGAATATTGTGATTTGAAAGCCGGCGAAGTTCCTGTTCAAAGCGCAACTGGGCGGAAAGACTCTGAATCTCGCTGTCGAAGATATCGCCTGTTATCAGCAAGAAATCCACGCTTTCTTCAATACATATATCAATAATTCGCTGAGAACTTCTGAAGGTGGCGTCTTTCAGACGACCGGCCAGCTCCTGGTTTACGCTGCTCAGTCCTTTAAAGGGTGTATCGAGGTGCAGGTCGCCGGTGTGAATAAATCGGATCATGGTATGACTTTAAGAATGAAATGCAATTGCAGAGAATAATCTGAAAAATCAGGATCATAGCAATTCACAAAAATAACAGTATAGGTATTGAAAACATATGGTTTGTTGAAAATATTACAGAAAACAGATATTCGTTCTCCTTGAAAATTTTTTTCTGAACTTCATCATAATCCCATAACTTAGTGCAGTCGCATAAACAAACCCAGCCAATGAAAGACATCAAACAAAAAGTAACTGAATCCCTTGATGGATTTAATCCGGACATTTTTCCCTATCTCCCCTATATTCTGCAGGATTTGTGGGAAATGGGAGCCGACCCTGCCACTGTAACCGGGCTTATGGAACGAAATATACAAAAAACAGGGCTTAAAGTTTTGGATATCGGCTGTGGAAAGGGTGCAGTATCAGTTCGTGTAGCAGAAAAATTTGATTGCATCGTTTATGGAATTGATTACATGAAGGAATTCATTGAAGATGCCAGTGAATATGCAAAAAAATCTGATGTAGAAAACAAATGTTTTTTCCGTCAGGGCGATGCCGATGAACTGATTAAGGAGTATCAAAATGTGGATATGGTAATTCTGGGTGCTGTGGGGCCCCTACTGGGAGATCTGTATCAAACACTCCAAAGAATAAAACCACTTCTCAGCAATCCCGGCTTTGTGATTCTAGATGACGGTTATCTGCCGGATGGTTCCAAATCTGAATACAAAAGGAGCCTGCATGAAACAGCCTTCTTTAAACAGATAGCGCTTGCAGGGTTTTCCATTGTGGAAGAGGTAATTTTCTCCCGTGAGGGAATGGCTGATGTAGAAAAATATATGTTCACCAAAATGAAAAACCGTGTCAAAGAACTCATTGCCAGTGAACCTGAAAAAAAGAAACTCTTTGAGGGATACCTGAATTCGCAGGAGTATGAATTTCAAATGCTGGCCACAGAGCTGATAACAGGCACCTGGTTACTGAAATACAGCAAATAGCATCACTTTGGAAAAATCAAAAATAAATGCCCGAAATCAGATTTCAATACGACAACACTTTCGATGGCTTTCTGAGCCTGGTTTTTCATGCCTTCGAGCATAAACTGCAACCGCAGGAGATATTTCCTGTAACCCCTGCAGCGCAGGACCTTTTTTCCGAAACCATTGAAGTGGAGACCGATATATCAAAAGCTGAAAGAGTGTGGAATGGGCTGATCAAAAAGACGTCACAAAAAAATGCACGTATGGTGCATATAGCGTTCATGTCGCAATTACCTGGCATGGAAATGTTGCTATGGCGTTATCTGCGGAAAATTTTCACATCAGATCATACAGATTTTTATCAGAATATGCTGGATGAAGATGTTTATCAAGTGGTGCAAACTGCCCGAAAGGTGAAAAAGGAGGTGCATCGGTTTCATGGCTTTGTGCGTTTTCAGCAAACGGCTGACAACATTTTTTTTGCCCCCATCGACCCCGATCACGACATTCTTCCTTTGCTTATTCCCCATTTTAAAAGTCGCTATGCCGACCAAAAGTGGGTCATTTATGATACACGCAGGAAATACGGGATCTATTACGACTTGCAGAATGTAAGTGAAGTGCGGATTGAAAATCCCGCCGCAGACTTCAAAACCGGAACACTTCCGCAGACTGTAAAAGATGAAAACGAAGATCATTACCTAAAACTTTGGCAGAGCTATTACAACTCCATAAACATACAACAACGAAGCAATAAAAAGCAAATGACCCGCCTGATGCCACGGAGATACTGGAAGTATTTGCCGGAGAAAAAGGATAAAATATGAAACACGAACCGGACCGAAGACGAGCTCAGTGAAGCTAAATGAGGGATTTACCATATAAGGTATATAAGGGAAACATTTCCAATCTTATATGCCTTATATGTTTTAAAAAACAGTAAAAATTTCACAAAGGGTTAATACCATATAAGACATATAAGAAATCGATGAAAAACTTATATGTCTTATATGTTTGAACAAACTTATCAGCTTTTAAACCAGCCAACATCCCCCTAACCCCCTTGAAAGGGGGAATTGGTCTGCATAAGCTTAATTTCTCAACTTCTTAATTCCTTACTTTCATATTTTCCTACTTTCTTATTTTCTCACTAACTCAAAAACCTATAAACCTATCAACTCCTTAGCCTTAATCTGTACAAATCCCCGCATTTTTTTGTACTTTTGGCCTGTTTTTAACAAAAACCTTTACTCCTGATGAACATACTACTCTTAGGCTCGGGCGGGCGCGAACATGCCCTGGCGTGGAAAATGGATCAGAGCCCCCTTTGCAGCAAACTTTTCATTGCACCTGGTAATGCCGGAACCCAACTATGCGGCACAAATGTGGATATTAATATCAGTGATTTTAATGCTGTTGCCGGATTTGTTGCTGAAAACAATGTGCAGATGGTGGTAGTAGGCCCAGAAGATCCTCTGGTAAACGGCATTACAGATTTTCTCAATGATAATGAGAATTCCGGCAAAGTAATGGTTATCGGCCCGGAAAAAGCGGGTGCCATGCTCGAAGGAAGCAAGGAGTTTGCCAAGGAGTTCATGACGAAATACAACATTCCTACAGCTGCCTATAAAAGTTTTACTGCCGAAAGCTACGAAGATGGAGTTGATTTTCTGGAAACCCTGAAACCCCCTTACGTGCTTAAGGCTGATGGGCTTGCAGCAGGAAAAGGTGTTGTGATTGTAAACTCGTTAGACGGTGCCATTGATACCCTTAAGCAGATGCTCAAAGGAAAAGCATTTGGCAAAGCATCAGAAAAGGTGGTTATTGAAGAATTTTTAGAAGGGATAGAAGTATCTGTTTTTGCAGCCACAGATGGAAAAAACTGGATCATGCTGCCCGAAGCAAAGGATTACAAGCGCATTGGAGAAGGAGATACCGGTCCCAATACCGGTGGCATGGGAGCAGTTTCACCGGTGTCTTTTGCTGATACTGCATTCCTTGAAAAGGTTAAAAAACGCATTATACAACCCACTATTGACGGGCTCAACAAAGAAAACATCACCTACAAGGGTTTTATCTTTTTGGGATTGATGAATGTAAACGGTGACCCTTACGTAATTGAGTACAACGTTCGTCTGGGCGATCCGGAAACCGAAGCAGTGTTGCCCCGCATTAACTCCGATCTGGTGGAAATGATGCAGCACATTGCTTTAGGTACGTTAAACGAATATGTTCCTGCGTTTTGTTCCGAGTTTGCTGTTACGGTTATGCTCGTTTCAGGGGGTTATCCGGGGAACTATGAAAAAGGAATTGAAATCAAAGGCCTTGATGCAGTAAAAAACAGTCATCTTTTCTTTGCAGGTGCCCGTGAAAAAGATGAAACTATTGTTACTTCAGGAGGAAGGGTTATTGCCATAACATCGCTGCACAGCAGCATGGAAAAAGCCATAGCCATGAGTATGGAAAATGCTGAGAAGATCATTTTTAAAAATAAATTCTATAGGAAAGACATTGGTAAAGATCTGAAAAATTAAACTGCCCTTATGCTGATAGGAAAGTTCAAGGAAAAACATCCTTTCTTATTTGTTCTACTTCCCGTAATAGCCCTGGTATTATGGTCAGATGCCTTTTTAATGTACAATTCAGTAGCCCTAACCAGCAAAAATGCAGCACCTTTATACTACTGGATTGCTGTTTTTTTTGATCAGCACCGATTCTGGAGTGTACTGCTGAGTTTTAGCCTTATGATAATTCAGGCTTATATGTTTAACCGGGTAATAACGGATAAGGGACTGGTTGACAGAAACTCTCAACTTCCCGCTCTTTTTTATATAGTGCTGATGAGCAACAGCTTCAGTCTGATGGGGCTCCATGCCATATGGTTTGCCAACTTTTTCCTTATTATAAGTCTGGATAAAATATTTGATGTATATAGTGAAGATGATGTATTCCTTGAAGTTTTTAACGTAGGTTTTTTTATAAGCATCGCATCATTGTTTTATTTGCCATCATTATGGTTTGTGTTGCTTCTGATATCATCATTGTTTATATATTATCTGGTAAATATTCGCGGAATACTTGCGGCAATTATAGGTTTTTTTACACCATTCCTGTTCGTGTCAATATATTATTTCTGGTATGATAAGCTGGCTGAAAAAATAACTGAATTCTTCAGCCTGCAGATACTTATATCAGAATTCAGTTTATCTGATATTGTACCTATTGGCTGGGCATCTGTTGGAGTAATTGGCACGGTAGCACTCGTGGCAATTTTACGCACCTATTTAGGAGGGTTGCGGGATAAACCTGTAAGGATAAGAAAACGATTTCATGTCCTGCTAATATATTTTATCATTGCATTGATTACTATACCCTTCGCGGGAAAACAGGTATATCTGCATCAGGCCGTTATTATGCCACCGCTGGCAGCCATACTGGCGTATTTTTTTCAGGAAAACAAAAGAATTTTCTGGAATGAATTCTTTTTTACTTTACTCATATTATTGATTTTGGTAGGAAAACTGGCACGACTGTAATGAAGATTAATTTTTGTTTTTGTTTTTGTTTTTCAGAAACCAATTCCCGGCCAGAGGAAACGTATAACTAAACTACGACATTTATAACGGATTATTTTTTGAATATTAATAGTTAGTATGTAAAAAGCTTGCAAGATCACAAAAAAATATTATTTCTGGTTGCACATCGTCCGGGCAGATCGCCCGGGCAAAGATTCCGCTTTGAACAATATCTTGAATATCTGAAACAAAATGGTTTTGAATGTCACATTTCCTATTTGATAAATGAAAAGGATGATATTATTTTTTATGCAGAAGGAAAATACCTGGCCAAAACAAGATTTCTTATAAAAAGCCTCCTGCAAAGATGGAGTGATCTGAAAAAAATACATGATTACGATCTGGTTTTTTTGTATCGAGAGGCACACATGATGGGAATAACCTGGTTCGAGAAAAGAATAATGAAAACCGGTATCAAAATGCTGTTAGATTTCGACGATAGTATATGGCTGCGCGATATCTCCAACGGGAACCGCAGACTGGCTTTTTTGAAGAGACCATCAAAAACTGCAGAGATCATTAAAATGTGCGATGCCTGTATTGTTGGGAATAATTTTCTTGCCGGTTATGCCCGGAAATATAACAATAATGTATTCGTTATTCCAACAACTATTGATACCGATTTATATATTTCAGGCAGGAATGATACAAAAAAAGATAATGTGGTAATCGGATGGACCGGTTCATCAACCACTCTCAAACACTTCTCGCTGGCGGTGCCTGTGCTGAAAAAGCTCAGGGAAAAATACGGTGAAAAAGTTTCTTTTCGTATGATCAGCGATGAGTTTTTCAACGGAGAACTTGACGGTCTTGAAAAAATCAAATGGATAAGGGAAACAGAAGTGGAAGACTTGTCGGCCATAGATATCGGCATTATGCCCCTGCCCGATGATGATTGGTCAAAGGGGAAATGTGGTTTCAAAGGACTGCAATACATGGCACTGGAAAAGCCTGCAGTAATGTCGCCTGTCGGGGTGAACAATGAAATCATAACACATGGTAAAAATGGTTTCCTTGCTGACAGCCCCGAAGAATGGGAGCATGTACTTTCTCAGCTCATTGAAAATGCTGATCTGCGGAAAAAAATTGGAAAAGCAGGAAGAAAAACCGTAGAGGATCGCTATTCTTTTAACTCACAAAAGGATCATTATTTGAAAATCTTTCAAGACCTGACCCATAGCAGATAATGAATACTCACCTTAAAATATCATGGTCTGGTAAAGGACTGATTGAAGCAGGTATAGATGAAGCCGGCAGAGGTTGCCTGGCGGGTCCGGTATTTGCTGCAGCAGTCATTCTTCCCCATAATCCTTCAAACGATTTATTGCAATACCTCAATGATTCAAAAAAACTTTCAGAGATCAGAAGATCAGCTTTGCGTAAGCAAATAGAAGAAGAAGCCCTTGCCTGGGCAGTTGCCTTGGCCGATAATCATGAAATTGATAAGTTTAACATCCTGAATGCATCTTACCTGGCCATGCATCGTGCCATTGAAAAACTAAAAACCAGACCCGGCCTGCTGCTCATTGATGGAAATCGATTCAGGCCCTATGAAGACATTAATCATCATTGCATTATTAAAGGTGACGGATTGTATTACTCTATTGCAGCAGCGTCCATATTGGCCAAAACCTGGCGCGATGAATTCATGCTGGAAAAACATAATGATTTTCCCCATTATCGCTGGAATAAAAATAAGGGCTATGCTACAATGGAACATCGCAAAGCCATACTCGATCATGGTAACAGTCCGTTGCACCGAAAAAGCTTTAACAGCAGTATTCAGTTAAGGATGAAGTTTTAAAAATACGAAGCACGAATATCGAAGCACGAACTCAATATTAACATTACATCCCCCTCACCCCCTTGAAAGGGGGAATTAGCCGGCAGAAGCTTAACTTCTAAAGTTCTAAAGTTATCAACTCCCTACTTTCTTACTTGCCTACTTTCTCATTTTCTTACTTAATAACCTATTAACCCAATAACTCAATAACCCGATCCTACCAATGCACATGCTTCCTTCTCACCGGCATGGTCATACAACGTGCGCCACCACCCCCACGAGGTAATTCACTGCCATCCATAGTGATAACATATTTGTCATATTCGGAAAGATTCACTTTTCCCTTGATAACATCCGAAGCCTTTAATACTTCCATTCCGTTTTTGTGTAGTTCTTCAATAGTTTTGGCATTGCGGGCGTAACCGATAACTCTGCCGGGTCCTACGGCAAAGAAGTTGGCACCACTATGCCATTGTTCCCTCTCCTGGAACCAGGGATCACCACTGCCACCACAAAACACAGGTTTTAGATCCATCCCCAGATTACGAAGAGCAGTAGGCAGATTCTCCTCTTCTCTGATCACTTTAACCTTACCCCCTGCCGTATAAATATGTACCGTTTGGTATTTATTCATTTTTAAGATCACGGGATCGTAGATCATGCATTTATCCATATCAAGCATGGTAAAAACCATATCGAGGTGGATAAAAGACTCAGGAGATTCGGGCAATTCCTGCACCACAATATGCTGATGCTCGTTCTTATCCTTGAGCTGGTCAAGGATAAAGTCAACACCCTGCGATGAGGTTCTGGGGCCAATACCCACAAGAAGGATATCATGTCGTGCTACCACGATGTCGCCACCCTCTATACTGATTTTCGATGCTTCTGAAGAAAGATTATGTGGATTTATGGTTTTTGTTTCAAAAATAGGATGAAAATCAAAAATGGCTTCCATGATCAAACTCTCACGCAGGCGCACAGAAGATTTCATCTTACCAATAAACACACTGTCATACACCGAAATGGCAGCATCTCGGGTGTAGAAAAAGTTATGTAACGGTCGCAATGCATACCTTTCCTTACTCAGAAAACTGGTAAGATTTTTTACCTGATTGGGGACACCTTCAATAAGTTGCCGCGAAAGTTCTTTCTCCCCAAGCGATAAAAGGTAAGGTTTTATGCAATCTGCTGCTTCATATTGGCATATCTTATCAAGCAGGTTTTCTTTTACCTTTTCATTCTTTAAAACATCGCTCAGAAGATCTGTTACCTCAAAAGTGTGTGTAATTTTTTCCAGAACACCCTTGAGCTGGTTGAATTCCTTTGAAGCCACAGAAAGGTTAAGAATATCGCTGTAGAGGGCTCTTTCAGCGTTTTCAGGGGTCATATTTTCAACCTCAGGCCCTGGCGTGTGAACGATTACACCTTCCAGTTCGCCAATTTCAGAATAAACCTGGGTGGGAAGCTTTTCCTGCATATGATTAGTTTTAAATCCGGTACGGAACAATAGCCGTAATCCAAACAAAAACGTCTGAACAGGGGACATTTTTTACCCTTACAAAGAAACCGCCCTTTTTTCGGCCAGAGGCCACGAAAAGGCCTGCAAAATTAATAATTTCCGCTGAAGAATTAAATCTTCCTATGTATCAGATTTTCGGCAAGCGTTTTAAGGTCTTCTTTCTTGTCATCAGAAACTTCTATTTTATTAAGAAACCCAATCGCTTTCTTATTATAGTCTTCCATCTTACTTAATGCCAAGTCATTAAGCTTTAGCTCAAGGTACACATTTTTTACTATACTGATCTTTTCTTCAGGATTGTAAATACGATTGGTAAAAGCATTGCGAAGATCTCTTAACTGGTATTCATTGGCCATTTCAAATGCTTTGATGTATAACCATGTTTTTTTATTGGCTACAATATCTCCACCTGTTTTCTTACCAAATGTTTCTTCATCCCCAAATATATCGAGCCAGTCATCCATGATCTGAAATGCAATTCCCACATTTTCGCCAAAACTGTACAACATACCGGCTTCAAGTTCAGATGCACCTGCTATAATGGCACCCGATTTCAGACATGCTGCCGGAAGCACTGCAGTTTTAAGTCGGATCATATTGATATAATCAGCCTCACTAACCTTGTCAAGTGTTTCGAAGTTCATATCGTACTGTTGCCCTTCACAAACTTCAATAACAGTTCGGTTAAAAAGATCAAGGATTTTTTTAAGATGTTTCTCAGGGCTCTTTGCGATATGCTGTATTGCCATGGCAAACATTACATCACCTGAAAGGATAGCAGTATTGGCATTCCATTTTTTATACACGGAGGGCTTTCCTCTGCGCAAGGGTGCCTGATCCATTATATCATCGTGCATTAATGTAAAGTTGTGAAATATTTCCATACCGACTGCCGGTCCCAACACTTCTTCAATATTTCCTTCAAACATATCACAGGCCAGCAAAGCCATTAACGGCCTTACTCTCTTTCCGCCATTACCCAGACAGTAATCAACTGGCAGATAAAGTTCTTTTGGATCCTTAACCAGGCTGAGAGAATCAACGTAGTTGTTGATCTTTGATGTGTACTCTTTTAGTTTTGATGACATAGGGTGCATATTTTAATTAATCTAATAAACCCGGCTTTCTTAAAAAAGTTGTAAGAAACATCTTTAAAGATTTCTAATCGGGCATAATATAACTGGTATTTTCAATAATCTTTTTTATTCCATATTCAATACTAACCGGTTCATCTTTAAGGAGTCCGCGCATTTTTGAGATATCCGGATATCTTCTTTTCATATCACCTTCGGGTAAAGGTGGCATGTATTTTATTTTTGATGAAGACCCGGTAAGTTTAATAACAAGTTCTGCAAGGTCAATTATGCTTATTTCTAAATCAGAACCAATATTTATAACGTCATTAACATAAGCATTGTCTAAAAAAGCACGACTGGTAGCTTCCACATTATCATCGATAAAGCAAAAAGTCCGGGTTTGCAAACCGTCGCCATAAATAGTAATGGGCTTATTCCTAAGAGCCAGAACGATGAAGCGTGACATTACAAAATCAACACTTTGCTTCGGCCCATAAGTGTTGAAAAAGCGGAATATGGTATAATCAAGATCAAATTCCTTTTTGTATGATTTCAAAAATGCTTCACCTACATTTTTTACCACGGCATAGGGAATTCTTGAATTCAACGGTGTGGTTTCTTCATTTTGCGGCAAATCCACTGGTTCACCATAAACCTCCGATGATGATGCGAAAAATACTCTTTTCACACCCATGTTCTTGGAAAGGTCAAAAATATGTTCCAGACCTTTGATATCGCGCAATACTTTAATGGGGTTTGCCTGTGTTTGCTGAACACCCACGAAGGCAGCATAATGAAAAACATATTCGAAATGATTGGCGAGCATTACTTCGGCAATATCCCTGTAGTTATTGACATCGCACTTTACAAACCTCCAGTTGTCTTTTGAAGGGTCAGGTAGTTTACTTATATCACCTGAAGAAAGGTCATCCACCAGAACAACAAAGTTTTCAGGATCACTGATCAGTTTTTCTGCAAGACAACTGCCAATAAATCCGGCTCCGCCTGTAATGAGTATCTTCTTTTTCTTTCCCATGATGGCATATAAACAATTTCCGGTTTAATTTTCCGGAACAGATTCCTTTAATATTTGGAGAAGATAATTCCCATAACCACTATTGATGAGTGGCCTTGCTATTTCTTCCAGTTTCCCCCTGTCGATGAATTTTAACCTGTATGCAATTTCTTCAATACAACCGATCTTTAATCCCTGGCGTTCTTCAATCACCTGAACAAATTGCCCTGCCTGTATGAGTGAATCAAAAGTTCCGGTATCAAGCCATGCCGTTCCCCGGTTCAGGATGCCCACTTTGAGTTTGCCTTGTTCAAGATAATGCTTGTTTACATCGGTTATTTCATATTCACCTCTTTTGGAAGGTTTAATGTTTGCGGCAACTTCCACAACTGAATTATCATAAAAATACAGGCCGGGTACAGCAAAATTTGACCTGGGTTTCTCGGGTTTCTCTTCAATGGATATAGCTTTCAGATCTTTATCGAACTCAACTACACCATATCGCCAGGGATCTGAAACATGGTAAGCAAATACGACTCCCCCATCAGGATCATTGTTATCCTGTAGAAGACGCAGCAGACCATTGCTGTAAAAAATATTATCGCCTAAAATCAGGGCCACCTTATCATTGCCAATAAACTCCTTGCCAATAACAAATGCCTGGGCCAAACCATTAGGAACAGCTTGTTCAGCATAACTGAAGCTGCATCCTAAACGGCTTCCATCACCTAACAGTCTTTCAAAATGGGGCAGATCATGCGGAGTTGAAATGATTAATATATCTCTGATGCCAGCCATCATTAGTACCGACAAGGGATAATAAATCATCGGTTTATCAAAAACCGGCATAAGCTGTTTGCTCATTGCCAATGTTATGGGATAAAGCCTTGTGCCCGATCCTCCCGCCAGAATAATTCCTTTCATAACACAGAAATTCTTTTATTACGTTTTTAATTCATTCCGGTAATTTCAGATATTCAACGGTTAGCATATCCCAAAGTAAGGTTAAAAGCTAATTTACCGGTTTTTTGTAAGGCCGTAAAGTTAAAATAATTACGGGTTATGACAAAAATTATATGGGATGTAAAATTATTCTGATGAAAGAATTAATGGAGAATTAATATGGTGAAAAATGAATGAACAGAAAATCTTAAAGAGATTGAAAGAATATTATTTCTGCAAGTCAATTACTTCAGCCTCTTCTTTTTCCTTAAAAGAGCCGCCATTTCCACTAACATTTGCATTTTCTTCCATTTCTGACCTAAAGTCTTTGATCAAAATTCTTTTATGCACCGATAAAAGTATGGATGGCATAAGATACAGGTTGGATACCAGAGCCACAAGAAGAGTAAAAGCAATAAGATAACCCAGTGCCTGGGTGCCTCCAAACGATGATGCAGTAAAAATGATGAACCCGAAAAACAGCACCACAAAAGTATACACCATGCTCACCCCGCTCTCACGAAGAGCCGTTAATACAGCATGCTTAATGTTAGAATTGTTTAAAGCCAGTTCCTGTTTAAACTTGGCCAGAAAATGTATGGAATTGTCAACCGATATACCCAAAGCTATACTAAACACCAGAATGGTTGAAGGTTTTATGGGTACACCGAGAAAACCCATGAGTGCGGCTGTAAGCAACTGAGGGAATAAATTCGCAATTATGGAAACAAGGATCATTCGGGTATGATTGAACAGCAAAGCCATCAATAGAGAAATGATGATAATCGCAAAAATCAAACTGGTGAGCAGGTTTTTTATAAGGTAACCCGACCCCTTTAAAAACACTACACTGGCTCCTGTCATGTATACATTGGTAACCTCCGGATCAAATACAGAATCTATAACCGGTTGAATATCATCCTGCAATTGCTGTATTTCACGTGTACCAATATTTGCCATTTGCACACTCAAGCGTGTTTTCTGCATGTTACTATCAACCAAAGAGTTAACAATCGACTTATTCATCTCTGCGCCTGATGGTAAATAAGACATAATGAAGTTTCGTTCATGACTGTTTGGCAGCTCGTACATTTCCGGATTGCCCCGGTAAAAAGCCTGTTTGGCGAATTTCAATACTTCGGCAATAGATAATGGCCGCGACAGTTCGGGTTGTTTGGCCAGTTCCTGCTGAAGTTCATCAATGGCAGCAAGAATACGTGGATGCATTACTCCATTGGGTCTTTGTGTTTCAATAACAATCTCCAGTGGTAGTATACCATTGATATTTTCCTCAAAAAATCTCAGATCCTTATACATAGGATCGCGATGAGGTATATCATCTACCACACTGCCGGAAGTATGTAGTTTGCTGATTCCCCAAACGCCTGTGATAAATAGCAGGGAAAAAATAATATATACGCGTTTGCGCTTGAACATTACTGTATTAATTACCCTTTTTATGGCATTTCTCACAAACTGGTTATCCAGATGACTGATGTGCTTAAGCTGAGGTGGAGCAAGATAGCTAAAGAATATCGGTATAAGAAAAATGGTAAGCAGGAAAACAAAAAGAATATTTATTGCTGCAACAATCCCAAACTCCACAAGGAGTGTATTTCCTGTAATGATAAAGGTAGCAAAACCAACCGCTGTAGTTGCATTGGTAAGCATCGTGGCTTTCCCGATGCGTTGTACCACTCTTACCAGTCCCTTAATTTTGTTACCATGACTTTTATACTCCTGGTGGTATTTATTCAATAGAAAAATACAGTTTTCAACACCAATAATGATAAGCAATGGAGGCAAAATTCCGGTAAGAATAGTTATTTCATAGCCCATCAAAGATACCAGGCCAAGTGCCCAGATCACACTGATAATAACAATAAGCACCGAAAAGAATACTGCCTTAAAACTTCTGAAGAAGGCAAAAAGTGCCAGAGCTGCAATAAGCAGAGCCAGAAAAATAAATAGTTTCAACTCACTTTCTATTTTCTCTGCTGTGCGGGTTCTTATATAGGGCAATCCACTGTAATGAATATCAATTCCGGTATTGTCTTCATAAGCTGAAGCAGTATCATAGATCTGGCGGATAAGGCTTACCCGTGCCTTGGTATTTAGCAATGAACGGTCAAGCGATACAAGTGTGAGGATGGTATTGGTTTCCGCATTAAAAAGAAGTTTATCATAGAATTTAAGCTCAAAAGCCTTTTGCATAAGGCTGTCAAGTTCATCCTGGGTTTGTGGCTCAAAGGGAAAAACAGGTTCAAAAGTGAAGCTACGTGTTTGATCATCACGGGTTATATTAGGGATATTTGAAATACTTATAACTTCCGTAACCCCTTCAATTTGCCTGAGGCTGTCCATTATAATCTGCC
The DNA here is from genome assembly GCA_964465275.1 of uncultured Bacteroidales bacterium. Lineage (GTDB taxonomy): Bacteria > Bacteroidota > Bacteroidia > Bacteroidales > UBA7960 > SKVR01. The sequence goes on from CAYXIT010000015.1 coordinate 17,501, forward strand.
AGCGATTAAAATACTCCAACTGGAAAAAGCGTTCATCCTGTATTCCAACAAAAACAACATTTCCGTCTTCGCCAAAGGTATTCCTGAATTGATCGTATTGTTTAAAAACTGTGTCAGATTGGGGGAGCATTTGTGCCAGTTCATATGACATTTGCACCCGGGTAGCACTCCAGGCCATGAAAAGAGTAACAGAAAAAATTCCTATAATAATTGCCAGGCGGTATCTGAGTATAAACCTGACCAAGATTTCCCACATAAAATAAAACTAGTTATAGTTCAATTGTTGATCCATTAAATCACAGCTATCCGGAGTGATTGTATCAAAAAAACAAAAGCCTTTGAAAATAAAGGCTTTTAACAGGGTGCAAAATTAAAAATTTAAAAGTATAAATGACTGTAAAATATATTAAAAATTAATTTAAGA
>CAYXIT010000015.1:17934-21854 GCA_964465275.1 uncultured Bacteroidales bacterium
TTACGCATTACGCATCACGCATCACGCATCACGTATCACAATGAATTCTGTAGAACTTGTTTTCCCCAATTTTGATAATGGCTGGGCCGTTGATTATAAATCTGTTTACAATGACAAAAAAATCAGATATTAGTTCTGTTCAGGTATTGTAAAATTCATTGTAGCATCAAAAAGCCATTTTCCGCTCATTGGATCATGGTCATAAAAGTTAAGTGTGTTTTCAGAATTAAGCACAGCGATGGTGCCGGGTTCAAATGACAATACTGCCTGTGTATCAGAAGGAAGGGTAAGAACAGTATCATCATCAAGCAACCATTCGCCTTCATCGTTCAAACGGAAAACACCGAGTTTGTTATCTCTTATGATACCAATTTCCATGGCTCCAAGCATCAGATAATCATCTATACCGGCAGGCAGAATAAAACCAGCGGTTTCGTCCCTGAGCCATCTTCCTGATTCATCGATATAATAAAAACCAAGCAAACCTTCAGATTCTTCCAGTACGATCTGCCCGACATCCCACGGCATACGCATAGTTGATATGCGCTTATAGTTTTGAGGTAACACAAACATTACTTCATCATCACGTGCCCATTGGTTCTCGGCATCAAGAAAATAGAAATGCATAACCCTTTCCTGCAAAACTCCAAGAAAACCCATCCCAAGTGCCAGCATACCGCTTGAATTCTCAGGTATCTCAAATTGAGAAACTTTATCAAGTATCCAGCGATGACTTTCATTGAGATAATAAACAAATAACTGATCATCCTCAATTATACCAATGGTTCCTAAACCAGGTGCCATTATGTGTGCTGATTTTGGGTTATGGGCCTGTTCCAGATTTATTACTTCGGGTTGTTTTTTACAACCAGAAAAAACAAGAAACCCTGTAAGGAATAATCCCCAAATGAATTGCTTGAAAAACGACATTTGAATTGCTTTTTTTTGAGACTTTTTTGAATTGCGTAAAGATATTAAAAGTTTTGCTAACCCCTTTTTAAAATTAAAGAGACCGGAATTTTCCGGTCTCTTTTCCCACACCCAGGTGAAAATAAATTGAAGAAAAGTACAAAAACATAGGATCAAGAGAATGTCTGGTTTTATTATTTCAACATTTGGCGTGAGGGTATAAATGATTTAATGTATAACTGTAATTTTATGTGTTTCAACATAGCCGTTTTGTCGAAGGTATAAAAGGTATACACCAGGCCTTAAGTGGGCAACATCAATTTTCTTTCTTATCAGTCCATCTGAATCAACCCTGAACACCTGAACCCTGTTGCCTGTAATATCTATCAGCTCCACATCAATGGTTCCAGGCATATACATTGTATTAATCTCCAGTGAAATATTATCTGATGCCGGATTGGGATATACGGCAGTTGTAAACGGAGCTTCGAGTCCGTGTATATTCGTATAGAAACCAACGTATATGGTATCAGAACCGATACAACCATACATATCAGTTACAAACACCCATTTCCAGCCGATTTCAGAAACCTGGTAGGTTTGTTCAGTATGCCCGTCAAACCAGTAATAGGAGAAAAATCCAGGTCCTGCATCCAGCATAACGGTATCAGGTTCACTGGTATAAATATCGGGTCCAAGTTCAACTACCGGTAAACCGGCATATTCAACATGGGCAATAAGTACGTCTGTTTCAGGAACTGCATTGGGTGTTGCTACAAAAGCAGTAAACTCATGTATACCGGGCTCATCAAGATCGGCAAAGGAATTAAAAGTAAAATCGCGATAGGTATTCTTTTCCCATAGCTGATCCAGCGTAAATTCTTCTGAAACTTCTGCCTGACCCGGTAAACTGTAACCCAGCTCAATAACCGATCCTGCAGCAAAGTCATCATATCCTTCGTTAAACACCCTTACAACAACAGGTTCTTCGGCAGAAAGGGTGCAGTTGCTCGCCGGGGCTATAACAGAATCCATCTCAAGGTTATATGTTATTAATGAAAGGCTGTCAGTATTGGAACAACCATTAACATCAGTAACAGTAACTGAATAAATTTCAGAATTAAGAGCACTTACCTGGTAAGAAGGCTCAACAGAACCATCCTGCCATAAATAACTTTCAAAATCATTACCGGGGTTTAGTACAACACTTTGCGGATCAGTGGTGTATATATCTTCACCCAGATAGGGCTCGGGCAATTCAAAAATTATCACTGTACCATTGTATGCATTGTTTTCTTCTACTTCGTCCAGGTCAAATGTAATTGATGCAGCTACAGGGATATTGCCCGGGCTACCAGGATAAACCGGTGCACTAAAAGTTAAATGCATGGTATCTTCCTTTAGCAGTGATTGGGTCATAATAAATGTTTCTTCTACCAGTTCACTGCCATCGTAACTGAAACTGAGTGAAAGTTCCATACCAGGAATGATCTGCGAATTACCGGTATTTTTCACAACAACCGTAACATAATGCTCATCATCCGAAGCACAAACCGAATCGGGTGCAATTATATTATCCAGTGCAAGGTCAAAGAGTTCAGGAAGCACAAATGTGCCGGCATTGGCTGTACATCCGAATTCATTGGTAACATCAACCCAGTATTCACCCCAGGTTTGCACGTCGAATGTTTCTCCGGTACTGCCATCCTGCCACAAATATGCATCATATCCATATCCCGGCTCCAGGATTACATCTTCGGGAAAGTCCGTTACAATGTATGGTGGAAGATAAATATCAGGAAAACCATGAACCGTAATGTCAAAATCAAGTGTGTCATTGAGGGTATTGGCATCTCTGTTCTTCTGATAAATAACAAAATCATAAGTTTGTGGAAGTTCCATATTGATCGAAGCATTGAAATAAAACTCCAATTCCTGACCTGCAGGCCAGCTTTGATCAAGCACAAGAATATCTTCACTCAATACATCTCCTTCAAATTGCAGAACCAGGGGAAACTCGCGGCCCGCATCGAAAGTCTCAGGACCATGGTTGAATAATCTCACCCCAATAGGTTCATTATCGGTAAGTTCGCAAGCTTCCTGCGGTTCAAAGATCTCTGCAATCTCGATATCATAGGTAAGAACAAAAACACTATCAGTGCCCAGGCATCCATAGGGATCGGTAACCGTAACGTAATACCAGTCTGACCATGTATTATCAGGAGTAAAATACTGATCTGTTGATCCGTCCTGCCAAAGGTATTCAGCAAATTCATCACCGGCATTAAGAGTGATCAGGTGGGGTTCGGTTGTGTAAATGGTATCGCCGATATCAGGTTGCGGTAATCCGTTATTGACAATAGTGTAGTCAAGTGTATCATTTAGCGGATCTGCATCCACCCAGGAATGTATTATCCTGAAGTGATATTCACCAATCTCAGAAAAGTCAAAAGTATTGGAAAATAAAATTCCGGCAGTCTCATCAGGTAAAAGATCTTCTTCAAGTGTAACTACTCCTTCATCATACAGCATCTGGTCATAAAAGATCATTACGGGTACCTGCAGTCCGGCACTAAGAGTATCCGGCCCGGCATTGCGCAGCTGCACTTCTAATAATTCATTATCAGAAAGTTCGCAATTGCTGAGCGGCTGACTGATGGTATAAACTTCCAGATCGCGGGTTATCACTTCCAGACTGTCAGAAACCTGACAACCGTTGTAATCGGTAACCCATGCTGTATAAATTGCAGAATAAGGTGATGTAACCTGGAAGGTTTGATTTTCTGAACCATCCTGCCACAGATAATATTCAAAACCTTCACCCGGATCCAGCAGCACTGTATCGGGCACTGTTGTGTAAATATCGTCTCCCAGGGTAAATTCAGGATATCCGAACACAGTAACTGTTGTACTTAATGTATCATTAAAATTACCGGGATTATAAAAGTCATTATCGCCTGCAAGCATGGTATAGGCTGTTATAGTATGTACTTCTACTGCCGAAAGATCAA
>CAYXIT010000015.1:21864-35868 GCA_964465275.1 uncultured Bacteroidales bacterium
TATTGTTTCGAAAGTATAATCTACAGCCGTTCCGGGATTCAGATCCTGCTCCAGTGCTAAAATTCCATATACCGGTTCATGGGTATTTACATCAACACCTACCGGTATTTCTGTTCCCGATTTTACTGCATTTAATCCGAAGTTATGAACGGATATGGTAATACTTTGGGTGGTACTTAACTCACATGCGTCAACGGGATCAACCACGGCAGCAATCCCCACATCATCCGGAGACTCGAAAAAGCTAACACGATCAAATCCGGCACCTTCCCAGGTATGAGTCTCTTCGCCAAAATCCTGCGACGCAAAAATCAGCCTGAATTTCACCCTCTCCTGCTGGGAAATGGCCGGTTCCATTACAACTCTGACCCGGTTCCATCCATCCGAATTACCATGCCAGCCTTTTGGAGAACCAAAAGCGGTATTCAGCATCTGAACATCATCATCCTGAGAATACCAATTCCAGGCCAGTTCATCAGACATTGCTGACAGATCCTGCCATGTTTCTCCCTCATCAAGAGAATACTGGATACCAACACCATCCATATCTAAAGGTGTATGGGTGTTAAGATAAAACTCCATTACCGGTGTTTCAATCTCAGAAAAATTAAAACACGGGCTTTCCAGCCATGATGCTTCAAGGGAATTATAGGCTCCGGATGGATTTGTACCCCATGCTTTGTCTTCAGGAACTTCATGATTAATCACGTCGCCATTCATAGCTGCCCACTGCCACGAGCTGTTCTGCCCGTAGCCTGTCCACAGTCCATCTGAAGTATTAAAAATCTGGGTGTAAGGAGGACTGATTACTGGAACAGAGAATATGGAGTAATTTAAAGTATCATTTTCTTCATACTGGTCTAACTCCCAGAAAGTCTTAACAATAATATCATCATACCTTCCGGGAACAGAAAAGTCGGCTGTAGGTGCAAAAGTATGGGTAACGGTGCCCTCTACCATAATTTCCTGGTAAAGTGTATCCATATGCCATGTTTGACCACCATCGAGTGAAAATCCCAGCGGTATGGGGTCTTCAACCGGCCATGCACCATAATTATTCACATCTACAATTACAGTTTCGCTGTCACTCATTCCACAACCTTCATCAGGTCCGATCCATGCAGAAACACCCACATCATGTGTAACAAACTCTCCTGTTACCACTAGATTGTCGATATTCCAACCGCTGTAATTATTTGTAGCATCGGTGGGTCCAACTGAAAATCTGATTTTCACATCTCCTTTGCGGTTTGCTCCGTTAAGCGGATAGCTTACCTGTGACCAAGTTAAAGCACTTTCAAAGTTATTGTTCTGCCAGATCTGTATCCATGACTGGCCTCCATCGATAGAAATATGAATATTTGTCTTATCGGTATATTCCGTATTAAGCCATCGATTAAAGGTCAGTGTTACATCTTTATAGTAATAACAATCCAAACTGGGTGTAATAGCCACATATTCAACTGTATCCAGTCCAGGCTCATAATCTCCGGGAAAATCACCCAAACCGGTTAAGTCGGTACCGAGAACTTTTTCTCCGGTATACGCTTGAGACGCACCGGGCTGTCCGTTAGATCCGCCCAAGCCTTGCGGGATATCACGTTCAAATTCCCCCGTAAGGATCCATCCCTGATCGATATCAAAATCGTCATAAAATATAGTTTGATATATTTCACGTTCTCCCGGAGGGTTTTGATCTTCAGTTAACTCAAAATCATCGCTCACGGTGATACCACCGGCTGGGATGTATGCATCACCATAATTGCCATGAACTGCATCTTCTGAGATATCATAAGTAAGCCACAGGTAAGAATAACCGGTAGGAAGATCCAAATTGAGAAAACTAAAGTTGACCTCACCATTATTAAAACCGTTTGCTTCTGCCACGAGATTAGAAGTATTAAAAACCTCATCGAGCGTCCAGTAAAGTTTTACTTTTTCAATATCATTATCATCAGTATTTTGAGAATGTGCTATGTATTCCTGCAGAAACATATCACCGGTATTACCTGTAACCCTTATCCGTGACCTGAGAATTGGGTTATTTTCACTCCCGGTAGGCATAAAATCATAAGATGCCTGCTCAGTTGTGAAATTATCAAGTTCTTTGGGGATGTATCCTGTCTCTACGATTTTAAATTCATCAATGCACACACCGGAACCGTGTCCGCTGATTCCTTCAAAAGCCAGATAAAATCTGTCCGTTTCATGGTCTGTAAGAGAAATGGAACGTTCGGTCCATAGAGGAACTTCGTTATAATACTGCCGCAAAGGTATCCAGTCACCACTATCTCCTTTCCTGTAATAAATTATGAGCCGGTCCTGGCCAGTTCCCCATGCTACCTGTGCATGATAAAATGTAATTACCGGATTTATAATAAACTCCAGGTCGATAGGTACGGTAATAAGCCTTGTAATATGCCCCTGCCCCTGCCACTGAAATACCAGGTTTTTATCACCAACTGCAGCAGAATCGGGTTCTCCGATAATAGGACCGGGAGCAATTTCACCTGCACCTGTGCGTGTATTCCATTGAGCATTAAAACCGTCAGGACTGTTCAGATATTGCTGGGTCCACCCCGAGGGCAAGCCGGTTTCAAAATCTTCATGAACAACAACTGTAAATGAATCTTTATTAGGAAGATTTATTATTTCGGAATCCGGCTTATTCTCTGATACGGCCTGAGAAAATGCTGTATGAATTGAAAAAGTAAGCAGGAATAGTAATGAAGTGTATTGTAAATGTTTAATCATAATCTTTCCCTTGATAAATGTTTATGCAATGATAGTTTTCTTCAAGGGTAAAGATATTTACAATATTTCCGGTAGGGCTAAGCGTTTCCTTGCATTTTATATGCGCAAAATGACCGGAAGAAAACACCTGAGGAGAGGGTGGATAGATTAAGGTTAAGGTTAAGTTTAAAGCTGAGGATGAGCGATAGTGAAGTTTAACGCAGTGAAATCCCGGGACTGAAAGGATCAGGGATTGGCTGTTTTATTGTCTTATTCGTGGATGTGTTGAAGCATCGGATAATCAATATACCCTTTGGCACCTCCATGATAGAAGGTTTCTTTGTCCCAGGGCGTTAATTCTGCATTATTTCGAAGTCTTTCAACCAGATCAGGATTGGAGATAAAGGGTTTTCCGAACGCGATAAGATCGGCATCTTTGTTTTCCAGCATGCGAAAAGCACTTTCGAGGGTATGGCCACCGCAGGAGATAAGCGTACCGTTGTATATTTTCCGGTAAAACGGAACTATGCTGGAATCATATTGATTCATGCGGTCATCAGGTGTCATCATTTCGCTGATATGCAGATAGGCCAGATCATAGTCGTTGAGTTTATTTATGATATACCCATAGGTTTGCTCTGGGTTGGAATCTTCCATTCCTTTTTTTACGGATCTTGGTGAAAGCCGCAAACCAACCCTTCCCGATGGGATCTGTTTTAAAATTTCATCGAGGATCATGAATAGAAAGCGTGCACGATTTTCCACGGAGCCCCCAAATTCATCCGTTCTTTTATTGGTTCCATCCATAATGAACTGATCTATCACATAGGCATGGGCACCATGCACTTCCACTCCATCAAACCCGGCTTTAATAGCGTTTTGGGCTGCACGTGCAAAATCCTTTATGGTTTGTAGTATTTCCTCCCGGGTCATGGCCCTGGATGATTCATAGGGTACCCTGCCATCGGGAGTAAGAACTTCTCCTTCGGGTGTTACCGGCGAAGCTGATACCGGAGCCTTATTGCCCGGTTGCAATGATGCATGTGAGAATGGCCCCACATGCCAGAGTTGCATGAAAATTTTTCCATCGGCGCGATGCACAGTTTCAGTCACTTTCTTCCAGCCCTCCAACTGGGCATCTGTGAAACAACCCGGACTGCCTGTATAACCGTAGGCCTGGGGTGATATCTGGCTTCCTTCCGAAATGATGAGTCCGGCAGATGCACGCTGCTGATAGTACAATGCAACCATATCATCGGCAGCAAGTGCAGGATTATCGGCCCGGCGGCGGGTAAGGGGTGCCATCACAACCCGGTTGGATAGCTGAATTTTTCCTAAGTCGAAAGGTTCAAAAAGTCTGGAATGCATCACAGTTAAAACTTAATTCAAGGGTAAATATTTTTTTAGCTCTTTGTAAAACGAATGTAAGCATAATTGTTTATGTGGTTTTGAAAATTTAAGAGAATTCGACCTTTTATATTCTTATAAAGTTATCAGCTCTAAAATTCAGCTTTCACAGCAAAAGAGATAAATAAACTATAACTTTGTTTCAAGCAACTTTGAACTTAATTAAAAGACAAAGGAAAAAGGAAAGGAATATCAGTTCGATAAGATTACAGGAGAAACTGAGTATATGCCCCCACCGGAACCCGGAAAATAAAACCTTAAATTACACTGTGATGGAAAAGAAACCTGAAATCCGGACTCCCCGACTGTTGCTGAGAAAAATCAGGGATTACGATCTTGATCATGTTTTCAGCGGTCTTTCGCACCCCGATGTTACCAAATATTATGGGGTTCGTTTTGAAACCCTTGAAGCCACCCGCGAACAAATGAGCTGGTTTGCCCACCTCGAAAAAGACGATACCGGCATCTGGTGGGCAATTTGCCTGGCTGAAACCGGACAGTTTATCGGAGCGGGCGGTTTCAATAACCTGAGCCAACAGCACCGCAAAGCAGAAGTAGGATTATGGCTGTTACCTGAATACTGGGGTAAAGGTTATATGCAGGAAGCCATGCCTGCCATTTGCGATTATGGATTCAACCAGTTAAACCTGCACCGCATTGAAGGATTTGTGGAAACAGAAAATTCTGCCAGTAAAAAAGCATTGGACAAACTGGGCTTTACCCACGAAGGAACCATGAAAGATTGTGAAATGAAAGACGGGAAATTTATCAGTCTTGATGTATATGCAAAACTTGCAGAATAAAAAAACCAGAACGTTGGGATCCTTGAGCCAAAGAAAAAGTACTAAATCGATAGTTTATTATTCCCGGAACACAGGAATAACTTCCAGCCCTGATCTGGAAAACTCTGCAACCGTTGCGATATAATCAGTAGTAAACCCCAGTGCATATCACCCGCCACCTGAACCGCAAAGTTTCAGCATCCATTCTCCTGAATAAATACCTTGCTGCCAAAGATGTTTAATGCTATCAGGGATCATAGGCCGCATATTCTCCAACTGAAACAATGATAGTTGTGCAAGAAAACATTCAAAAAAGAATTTATCTTTTTTCAACAAGGCTTGCAATACCTGATTATTTAATGCCATAAGCAATTCAGCATTAAACTGCCCGGTTGATACCTGTTGTTTGTACCAGTCTACCAAAGGTTTGGTATTACCCGGACTGCCGGTGTCGACAAGGAAAACTGTATAATGAAACGATTCTGAAAAAAGTGGCAGATCAGGAAAAATAATCTTCTTTCCTGTTTTTACCCAAAGTGGCTTTGAAAGTAATGAACTCAAAGGGTCAAGTCCGGATGAACTTCCGTGGAAACTGGATTCCATAAGAGCCAGTTGCTCCCTGATGGTTTGTAAAGAATTTTTGTTCAGGATGTCATTCAAATTAAAACCCCGGGCATACTTGAAGAACACTGCCGCAACCATTGCTCCGCTGCTGCCTGCTCCATAACCCTGGGGGATATTGCTGTTGAAAAACATGCCCTGCTTAAGATCAGTTTTCAGTTTGACAAGGTCAAGAGAATATTTAAACTTTTTTTCTTTTTGCTGCGCTTCCAGGTAAGAAAAAAACTCTTTTAAACTATTGTTGCTTTCAATGGCAGAAAATTCGACGGGCATATTTTCAGAAGGGAAATCAAAATAGCCCGAAACGCTTTCAAAAGGAACAGTAAGTGCTTCACCACCTTCAATGATGCTATATTCGCCCAGCAACAATATTTTGCCAAAAAATTTCTTGTTTTCAGCAAGGTTCATATTCATCGTGAAGTTTTTCGGGTCCCTGCCCGGTATGATCATGAATAAATTCAATATGTGGTACAGGAGAACCCTGCAGAATACGCAACACTTCTTCCTTTACACTATCAGGGTAAAGAAGATGAATGTTTGCCCCTGCATCCAGTGTAAATGTCATATGGATTCCTCCACGTTGCCGTTCTGATCTGAGATAATGCATCCATTCTATGGTATCGCCTGTCCAAAGCATCATGCCACCTTCTGAGGCAAGCATCAGGGCATGTAAACTGAGAGCTTCATTTTCGGTGATCCTTTGAAAAAGTTTCCAATCGCCGGCTTGCAAAGCCTTTATCAGTTCAGCAAAGTTTTTATTGGCCTGTTCAATACGGCCCCCACGCCATGGATGACCCTGCATCAGGGTGTGTCCATCGCGACTGCTGACAGCTTTCGGGGTTTTATTTACCACAATGATAGTATCGTTCAGATTATTAAAATCAGGGTGTACTTCGGGTAGCACCACGGCATATTCATCGGAACCTTCGGGATATACTTCACTTTTTCCCCAGATTACCCATGGACCCATTACCGAACGTGATGCGCTGCCTGAGCCCAGCCGGGAGATATTGCTCTGAAGCTGTTTATTTTCGGAGCCATCATCTCTTACATGCCCATCGATCGCCGACAAGCACATGGCAAGCGTACTCATGCCACTGGCCGACGATGCAATTCCGGCAGAATGGGGAAAGTTATTATGGCTCTCTATTCGTAATTGTGTGTAATTCAGCCAGGAAAAGAAGTAGGAGATTTTTGTAAACCATCGTTGCAATTTGGCTTCAATTTCCATGGATCTTTTTCCTTCAAAAAATACTTCCACAGAAAAGTCCAGTCCCTTTTTAACTTTGTATTCAACCGTAGTAAAGCTGCGGCATTTATCAAGAGTCATACTCAGCGAAGGATTCATTGGAATCTGATCACCGGGCTCTTTGCCCCAGTATTTTATTATGGCAATATTAGACGGACTACTGTAACTGATTTTTCCCTGAATACACATATTGATTTATTTGATTTTTGGTTTGATATAATTCGTTTAAGGTTCTGGCTCCAATGTTTCCAATCAGGAAAAAACTTTCTTTTTCACAAAATCTTCCCATAAATATACATCCTGATATCCTTTTTCCCGAAAATACGCTTCAACAAAATCTGCAGGCTGCTGACTCAATGCCATAAAAAAATCTCCTCCCCATGCCCCCAGCGATTTGATCTTTCCCGGAAAGTCTTTGAACTTTTGCCCGATGGGTATCTGCTGAATACGCGCTCCCACAAGTATTTCATGCTCTTCAATAATTTTAAACGCCTCTGGCAATGTTGAAGCAGCCAGAAAACGATAGATAAGATTGTTGATATCCAGCCATAAATCACGATTGTAAGAATTTTTTACTGCCACCTTTTTTAAGTGACTCGCTGTAGCCTGTTTCTGTCCGGAATAGATAAACCAGGTATTTTCAGGGAAAGCGTAATCAAATGGGATATTCCATGTTACCGGTCCGGCAGAAGTCCGGCGGTAAAGGATCCAGTTTTCGGCTGCAGTAGTTGCAATATCGGCTCCTGAGCCACCCATTAACTGCTCATTAACTTTAAAGGGATCAACACCGGCAAACCTGCATAAAGATGAAATAGTAGCTGAACTCGTGCCAAGCCCCCACTCCGGTGGAAAATAATTAATAAAATGCAAACTTCCCCCTGTGTTTCGCAGAAAATCAGGTTTTTGTAGCCTGATGTAAAGAATAAGATCTGCAGTCCACTGCGGACTCCCCTCATTCACTTCCAGCACTTCAAGAGATTCAGCATCCAGTATGAAATCAACAAGGATTTGCTCTTTCCAGGACCATTTCCAGGCAATCTGACCGGGCAAGAAATTTTTCACTTCCAGCAATTGTCCTGTTCCCAGTGGCAGGCAAACAGCATCCGCACCATATAAAACGGCATACTCACCCATCAATAACAATTTGCCGTGTGAAAAAAAACTCTGCATTATGCCTGGATTAGTTCAACTTGCTTACAAACTCACGCACAGCACTTACGCTTACCGTTTTATCTTTAAAATATTCTTCTACAGCCCGGTGGTGTTCAGCTTTTACATTCAGGGAGTTGAGAATATTCTGAAGATGCATTTTCATATGCCCCTGCTGAATTCCGGTAGTAACAAGTGATGCCATAGCCGCAAAATTATTTGCCATGCCCACAGCTGCTGCAATCTTCATAAGGGTTTTAGCATCAGGACCTCCTAATATCTCAAGTGTTTTTGCAGCCAGCGGATGTAGTTTGGTTAATCCTCCTACAGTACCCAAAGCTAATGGTATTTCAAGGGTAAGAGAAAAAATATTATCCTGAATATCCACTCTGCTAAGCGCCCGGTACCGACCGTCGCGCGAAGCGTAAGCATGGCCGGCAGCTTCAACAGCACGGAAATCATTACCTGTAGCCAGCACCACAGCATCTACACCATTATAAATTCCTTTGTTGTGGGTAACAGCCCTTCCGGTATCATGCCAGGCAATGTCGGCAGCCCATTGCATGCGGCGGGCAAATCTCCCCGGGTCCATATCCTTAACCCATGTAAGTTGATTCAATGGTGTTTCCACCTTCATCTTCACCAGGCTGTCAGGTGTATAATTGGAAAGGATGGCCATTATTATTTCCACATCCCCTTCACCCGCTTTTTGGTGTATCAACCCGGGTATCATTTTACCCATTTCTTCCAGCAGAGAATTGATAAAATTGGCTCCCATGCTATCCATGGTCTCGGCTTCAAGGTCAAGTTGATAGTAATTGCCGGGCAGGCCGGGTATTTGTTTAAGATCTGTCCGGGTAATTCCACCTCCCCTGTTCTCCATATTTTGAGTGAGATGTGAAACTCCTTTTCTGATCTCAGATTCAATTTCAGTCCAGCGTTCTTTCAATGTATTACCGTTACCACTAAAAGTAAAATGTAACTGGCCTTTCTTTCGTGTGCTGATGTGCAGGGTTTGAAAGCCCCCCCTTTGTGCCCAGAATGATGCTGCCTTGGAAGCAGCAGCAACTACCGAACTTTCTTCTATTACAACAGGAACGTGAAAAAGTGTTCCATCGATCATCACATTAGGAACAAGCCCCCATGGAAGATGGTAATTGGATAAAGTATTTTCAGAAAAACTTTCGAATTTATTCTGACCATTTTCATCCGGCATCCTGAAAGATTCGAGAAATGCGGCCAGATCACCGGCAGATAAATATTCAGCAAGCCACTTTACCTTTTCATCGCGGCTCAACCTGGAAAAACCTTTTATGGGATTTTGTTCACGCATCATTATAAAAATCAAGTTACCAAAATGTCAACCCATTATTCATTGATCCTCAAATACGCATGCGCCATCTGCAAGCCGTTGATATGTGTTTTTGCCCAATCTCTTAGCGTAGAGTAACTGTCCCGGGCATGCTTAAGGAAACCTGAAGCCATACCATAAACTGCGGGAATAGGACTGGTACTGATAAAATAGTAACCATCAAGATAATTGCGAATACCTCCACTGATGATAAGCATAGGAGCCTTGCATTCCTGACCCTGTTCAAGAAGTTTTTTCACATCTGTAAGCATATCTTCAGCGGTTTGTCCCACGTATACCATAGGTTCAAATAATTCGTGGTCGATAGAGGGTCGGCGCATCATTTCAACCCGGGCAAAGTTGGTACCCCCAAAAGCAGCAAACTCAATGCCTGCCAGGGGAAGTTTCATGAGTTCCCTCAGGCTTTCTCGCCCCATACCCTGCCCCACTTCCTTCACAAGAATGGGCATATCCAATTGCTTTATTACTTCTTTAATAATTTCAATCGGTGGATATTTAAGACGGTCACCCTCGGGCTGAAACCATTCCTGGAAAGGGTTAACATGTATGACCAGTCCATCGGTTCGCAAAAGATTCATCATATCAGTAACCTCATTGAGAGTGCCCTGGTCAACCATCTCTTCAAGTTGAGCAATACCCAGGTTGGCCCAGAATGGGTATTCATCGCCAATAACATTGCGCATATCAAAATCGGGAAGATGTTTCTCCGATTCGAGCAGAATCCGGCACGAACCCAAACCCATTCCTAAACCGAACTCATTGGCAGCACTGGCAAGATTGGTGTTGATATGGCGTGCGATGCCACTTCCGCCGGTCATACTGGAAATCCAAAGCGGTACTTTCATGGTTTTACCGGCAAGTTTTATCTGTGGCAAAGCTGGAATGGTATGCCCCGACAAAAGGGGTTCATATATGAACCGGGTATCCTTTTCAATGCTTCCTGTGCGGTTTGTCAGGGCAAGGTTGATATGATCTTTCTTGCGGTCTTCCATAAATGTGCTTTTTTTTGATTTGTGTTACTTGTCAATGTGTCGTGAGATCACAAGTCTGAGTATCTCACTGGTTCCTTCGCCAATCTGAAGGATGCGCTGGTCACGGTAGAATCGTTCGATATCGTTATCGCGCACCAGGCCATAGGCACCATGAATCTGAACGGCTTCATCGGCTACTTCACGTGCGATTTCCGATGTATAAAGTTTTGCCATAGCAGCTTCTTTACCAAAAGGTAAACCGTTATCTTTACGCCATACTGCGTTGTAAAGCATATTTGCAGCCAGCTCGATCTTCAATGCCATATCAGACAGTTTGAAGGCAATGGCCTGAAAATGCTTGATAGGTTTTCCGAACTGCTCACGCTGATTGGCGTAATTCTGTGCCATTTCAAACGCACCTCTTGCAAGACCAAGGCCCATAGCACCGATTGTAAGGCGTCCACTGTCGAGGGTTTCAAGCATTTGCCTGCCTCCTTTGCCAAATTCACCCAGCAAATTTGCCTCCGGTACACGCACATCATCAAGCCGAAGTTTTCCGGTATCGGCACTACGCCACATCATTTTATTGGTAATTCTTTCTTTTACATACCCGGGTGTGGAGCTTTCCACAAGAATAGTGGAGAGTTGTTTTTTTCCATCTTCTTCACCGGTTATAGCCAGGATGGTGCCCCCAAGCGACATGGGAGAAGCAGCATTTGAGATAAATATTTTACTGCCATTAATAACCCATTGTCCGTCAACCAGTTTTGCATGCGTTTCTGCACCCATAGCATCGCTTCCGGCATTGGGCTCGGTAAGTGCAAAGGCCCAGGTATGTTCTCCTGAAGTAAGACGCGGGATAAAATTTCTCTTTTGATCTTCGGTACCAAACATGTAAATGGGACCTATTCCCAGTGAGTTATGAGCGGCCAGTGTGGCGGCCTGACTCCCATCTATACGTGCTATTTCTTCTACGGCAATAACCAGGGAGCGGTAATCGCGTCCATGGCCTCCATATTCCTGAGGAATATTTACTCCGAAAAGGCCGGCATGACCCATAGCTTTTGTCAGTTCCACTGAAAACTGTTCTTTTTGATCCAGTTCGGCTGCAACCGGACGAACTTTATCTTCTGCAAATTTTCGCACCATCTGGCGAAATTCTTCATGCTCCTGCGAAAAATAAGGGCTGTTCTTCATCTTGGCTTTTTAAATTATTTTCTGTTTTTTGTTTCAGGCTTCAAAGGATATGAGCGTTTGCCCATCGCTTACCTGATCTCCTACATTTACATTAACTTTTGAAATTATAGTGTCGCCCGGCGCCAGAATAATATTTTCCATTTTCATAGATTCAAGCACCATCAGGGGATCTCCGCTTTTTACTATTTGTTTTTCAGAAACATTGATTCGTAATACTTTTCCAAACAAGGATGCCTTTAGATCGGGGATTTTTTCACTTCCGCCTTTACCCGCAGCCTTCGGCAAAGGCATAACATCAGGTAAAAGAACGTGATACTGATATCCATTCATCAGGAAAAAACCATTTCGTTGTGAATGGTTAAAAACAAAACTTTTAGGATTATTGTTCCTGAAAAATTCAATTTTATTGTCTTTTATTTCAATTTTTTCAAGTAGTATGGTTTCATCATCTACAGTAATAACAATGCTTTTATTACCCCTGGGGTGATAAAAAATATTTTTTTCAACATTGTTAATCAACAGTTTTTCATTGCCTGCTATTCTCCATGAAGCAGCATTCCCTGTGGAGTTATATCTTTCCAACCATAAAAATAATGCAGCAGCATCATGAATGTGTTCATCAAGTGTTTTTCTTTCCGACCATTCTTCAAGTTTATCAATGATGGTATGAGTGCTGATCTGATTTTTTGCATACAAATCATCATTTGCAATGGAAGACAATAAATCAATATTTGTTTTGATACCATGTACCATTATTTCTGAAATAGCTTTCTGTATTCCTGTAATCGCATGGTCTCTGTCCTTGCCATGAAAAAGCACTTTTGCAATCATTGCATCAAAACTGGGATGCACAAAACCTGAATCTTTCATGGCACTGTCAATACGCAGTCCCTTGAATCGTGGAAAAATGATCTTTTTTATAAAACCGGCTGATGGTCTGAATCCCATAGCCGGGTCTTCAGCATATAAGCGCATTTCTATGGCATGACCATCGGGTTTAATATCATCCTGTATTAATGATAACTTATTACCTTCTGCGATCCTGATTTGCTCATCAACAATATCCACTCCGGTTATCATTTCTGTAGCCGGATGTTCAACCTGTATACGTGTATTCATTTCCAGGAAGTAAAACTGCAGGTTTTCATCCATGATAAACTCAACAGTACCGGCACTTCTATAGCCTACAGTACGCGCCAGGTTAACAGCACTCTGGTGCAAGTCATACCGCACCTTATCGTTAAGAGTTATGGAAGGGGCTTCTTCGACAACTTTCTGATGGTTTCTTTGAAGGGTACATTCTCTTTCCAGCAAATGGATCACATTGCCATAATGATCGGCTATCACCTGAACTTCAATATGCCTGGGGTTTTGAACATATTTTTCCACATAAACTGTGTCATCAGCAAAATAACGCTTTGCCTGTTCCGATGCAGTTATTACAGCATCCTTAAGCATTTCGGGTGCATCAACCCGTATCATACCTTTTCCGCCCCCACCGGCTGCTGCTTTTACAAGCAACGGAAACCCAAGAGAAGAAGAATTCTCAATTAAATACTCAGCAGAGCCTTCAAGACGAGGCAGCAGCGGAATACCGGCTTCCCTGGCATATTGTGCAGCAACCGTTTTACTTCCCATCTTTTCAATCACATGACTTTCAGGGCCGATAAAAATAATTCCTTCAACTTCACACGCATGAGCAAAAGCAGCATTTTCCGATAAAAAGCCATAACCCGGATGGATAGCATCGGCACCCGCAGATTTTGCAATATTTAGGATGAGGGGGATGTTGAGCCATGTTTGTTCAAGACTTCCTTCACCCAATGTATAAGCTTCATCGGCTTCTCTTATATGTAAATCATTCTTTTCGAACTTCGCATTATTCGCAATGCAATTTCACCCCTGTTGGCAATAAGTACTCTTTTAATCTTCATTCCTCTTATTTGCTTTTTTAAAAAACTTTTCGATACGTTGGGACGCGGCTTCAGATTTTCTTACCTCGGCCAACAACCGTGTTGTATGCTGAGCTATTGGCTCATGCACCCGGTTTAAAACAAGATCATTAAGCAATTGTTTACACCGTGCTACTGCATTGGGTTCATTTTTTTTGAGAAAGGAAATGTATTCTTCAGTTATATCCTTCATTAATTCTTTATCTGCGATAACATCAACCAGCTGGTTTTCCTTTGCTTCATTGGCAAATTCTTTTGCATCATCACTAAGTTCACTCGCTTTTTGGCTTATTTTCTCACCTGCTTTTCTAGCACTATCTTTAGCATCACCTATCATATCTTCTAGGTCATCTCCTAAATCTTTGTTATCGTCAGACATTTTTTAAATTGTTTAAGTAGTTAATAGTAATTTTAAATTTAAGAAAAAAAAAGATACAATCATTTAAATACTGTATCAATCGGTTCCCATAATTCAATCTTATTGCCATCGTTATCAAGTATCCAGCCAAATTTTCCGTAATCGTACTCTTCCATTTCGCCTACTATTGTAACCCCTTCTTCTCTTAAAGTC
>CAYXIT010000015.1:35878-50240 GCA_964465275.1 uncultured Bacteroidales bacterium
ACTAACTTCTGAAAACCTGAAAACTGTATCGGGGCGTGCAATTACCAGATCAGACGCGGCAACCAGCCCGATGGCACCTCCTACTACATTCCCATGTATCAGAGCCACGGTAAAAACCGGCAAATCATGCCAAAGCTCAAATACTTTCTGAAGTTTTGTGTTTTGTTGTTGAAGCTGATCAACAGTCATTTGTTGTGTGGTTCGCATCCAGTCAAGATCGGCACCGGCACAGAAATCATTTCCCCGGGCCTGCAAAATTGCCACAACAACATCCTTTTCCTGCGGGATATTGCCAATTGCATCCTGCAGTTCATCCATAGTTTGTTCATTAATGGCATTTCTTTTCTCTTCCCTGTTTAGAGTAAGAGAAAAAACCCCGTCCCTGATGCCTGTCTGTATGTTCTGGTATGTTTCCATTATGATCTTTTATTTGTTATTCCATTCTTAACCTGGTGTCCTGGCATATGTAGCATTTTCAAAATTCCGGATCTAAAATCCTTACTTCCCTACTTTCTCAATTTCTTATTTTCTCACTTTCTTATTTTTTTATATCCTATCACACATTACCCATCACCCATTCCCGAATCACCAATGCTCCCGGGACTTGCGCTTCGCTTAGCCCCCAAAAACCAGCCTTACATTCTATAAACCCCCGGCCTGTGCTCCTTCCACTTTTTGTTGGCAGTTATTTCAAGAACAACGGACAGGATTTTTCTGGTGTTGGCCGGATCAATAATACCATCGTCCCAGATCCTGCTGGTAGAATATATGGCTGAGCTTTCGTAATCGTAGCGGGCTTTTATTTCGTTATAGATCTCTTCTTCTGATTTCTGGTGTTTATCTGCCGGAGCTTTGTGAGCCTTTGCCTGTTTTATTTGTGTCAGCACCCTGGCTGCCTGATCGCCTCCCATTACACCTATACGTGCATTGGGCCACATAAAAAGGAACCGCGGATCGAAGGCACGACCAGCCATTGCGTAGTTTCCGGCCCCGTAAGAACCCCCTGTTACAATGCTGATGATTGGAACTGTGCTCGTTGCCACAGCATGTATCCACTTGGCACCATCACGGGCAATTCCTTCATGTTCATATTTTTTACCTACGATGAATCCGGTAATATTCTGCAAAAATATTATTGGAATCTTCCGGTAGTTACAAAGCTGGATAAAATGGGCTGCCTTGCGGGCCGTTTCTCCAAACACCACTCCGTTGTTGGCAATTATCCCCACTTTGTAACCATCAATGCGGGCAAATCCTGTAATTATGGTTTTGGCGTATTCAGCCTTAAAGGGGTAAAATTCACCTGCATCAACAATTCGTTCAATAATTGCAAAGTGATCTATAGGGAGATTGCTTTTTACTTCGGCATAATTGTGAAGTTCTTCCGCCGGGTAAAAGGGATCGCGCGATTCTGTTCTGTCAACAATCTGTTTATCGGGCATGGGAAAAGTGCTCACTATATCGCGGCAAATCTGCAAAGCGTGTACATCATCATTTGCCAGATGATCAACAACACCTGAAATTTTTGCATGTACATCTCCGCCACCCAGCTCTTCATCTGTAACTTCTTCACCGGTAGCCGCTTTAACCAGCGGCGGACCCCCAATAAATATGGTACCCTGGTTTTTCACAATAATACTTTCATCGCTCATGGCAGGTATGTAAGCACCACCGGCTGTACACGAACCCATGACCACGGCAATCTGCGGTATATTCATGGCTGACATGCGGGCCTGGTTGCTGAAAATGCGACCAAAATCATCACGATCAGGAAAAACCCTGGATTGCTCGGGAAGAAAAATTCCTCCGCTATCAACCAGGTAAATTGCCGGAAGATGATTATCGATAGCAATCTCCTGGGCACGAATATGCTTTCGGATGGTTTCGCGGATATAGGTGCCGCCTTTTACTGTGGCATCATTGGCTACAATGACTACATATCTGCCTTGTACTTTTCCAATTCCCGTTACAACTCCGGCTGCAGGAAACTGATCGTGATACTGCCCCATAGCTGCCAGTGCCGATAATTCAAGAAAGGGTGAATCTTTATCAAGAAGAGTTTCAATGCGTTCGCGGGCAGTAAGCTTTCCACGACTCCTGTGTAATGCAAGGGCTTTTTCTGATCCTCCTGCCAGAACCCGCCTGTATCGTGCATAAAAATCTTCAAGTATACTCTGAAATGTTAACTCCCCGGAATTTTCCGGTTGGGTATTTTCATTTGCACCGGATGAATTCATACAATGTTAAAGTTTAAATATATTTCCCAATTTTAACAGCCTTCCGCCCGTTTTGTTTATGCTTGCCCCGGCTAAATTAAACAAAAGAATATGAATGAATTACAAATATAAACATATTCCTGACTGAAAGCATGGTTTTTAATAGGAAACCAGTTCAGATTACAAAAAAAGCCCCGTAAATCACAGGGCTTTTTCTTTTATTTGAGAGTATGAATAAATTCTACCAGACAATTATTTTCCGGGTTATATTTTGACCGGAATTACTGAACCGGATAAAATAAATTCCTGAGTGCTCTATTTCGATTAACTTATAACCATCAATAAAATCACTCATAATAATGCGTCCTGTCAAATCAATTAACTGGAAAGAAGTAATTTCAGGCACTCTGATATGCAACTGCCCCCCTGTTGGGTTAGGGTAAAACGAAATATCATTGATTTCCTGATCATCAACATTTGAAGTAACCATTACTACATTTTCAGTTACATGCTGACCGTCGAGAGTTACCTGGCCTTCATATAGTGCAAATCCTTCAGCTTCAACTGTAAAATTATAGGTTCCTATAAAAAGACCAATATGGCATGATCCTTCTGTTCCTGTATTGAGCGTTTGCCCTGCAATATTTATACTTGCATTCTGAATTTCATTTTCTCCATCTGTAACCACGAAGGTTAAAAGATACCGGTATGCCCAGGTATCGTTTATTACAAGATCTTCTTCCCCGAGAGTGAATTGCCGGTTCTGGCCTCCCTGCCATTCTCCTCCATCCCATCCCGGGCCATTAAAGTATTTATAGTCATAAACACCGGGATAATAGTTTTTAGATAAAGAGAAAATACCACCATCTATATGATTCATGACCATTTCATAATCATCACCCGGCTCAATCCATCCATTCATACTTCCTGCCAGAAAAATCTGATCTGTATTGATGTCAAAACCACCCAATGCTATTTCGCATGCCATATCGAGGTTAAAGATTACCATGTATTTATCGGGCAGATCAGGTGTATTGGTAATAACCAGTGTAGCATGCTGGTCAGAAACTGTGGTAATATTTGTAAATGCACCGGTTTCCAGGTTATAATGACCAAAAGCAATTGCATTACCATAGGAAATTGTATACAAAGTTTCGGAAACAGGATCATAAGAAACATCCTGCCCGTAATTGAGATCTATACCCACCGGACCAATTTCAGTTATTTCTCCGTTTACAGGGTTAATCCGGTATAATATATCAGTATCAAGGGCGGGTCCGTATAGATAACCGTCATTGGCAAAATCCATACCTATGATCATTAATTGTTCTGATTGTGAACCAATCAGGGTGAGCTCAAAGGTTGACAGGTTCAATGCACACAGTTGTGGAGCTAAAGCCCCATCAAGTATCATTACATACATGATTTCGTTCTCCCAGTCCCAGGCCATACCGGTAGGAACCCCACCTACTCCTGTCATGGTACCCAATAAAGTATATACACTACCCGGGTCAACTATGCCAATTGTCATATCTTCATGAATACGGTAAATATGATTACCGTTGAACTCTTCAGCCATGGGGAAATATGTAAATGTTACCGGCCCTATGGTCTCAAGGGCACCCGTATTTAGGTTGACTGATTGATATTGATTTTGTATTGCATTTATGGTATAAGCCGTCAAATAATCAGCAACAACACATTCACTGGTCATTTCATTGTTAGCCGGGTTGGCATCATTGGCAAGAGTAACGGTTGCCTGAAGTTCATATATCCCATCTTCAGGTTCCCATAAAGGAAAAACAACATCCATACTCTCACCGTAACTCAGGTTACCGGGATTTACAATGGTATGATCATAACGCATTTCATTGATAGTGAGTTGCACGCTCCAGTTTGACTGCGCAAGGGCACCCAGGTTTTTTACAGTAACCCTTGGTGATACTCCTGTTCCGGAAACAACAAAGCCAGGTGTTATCCCTGTAATGGCCAGGTCATTGTCTTCAGGGTAAAATATTCTCAGGTCATCAATAGCCCAGCCGGAGTATACTACTGATCCATCAGTCGGCCCCAGGAAAAACCTTACCCTGAACTGCGAATTATTAGCGGCATAATCAGAAACATCAAATTCCCAATACGTCCATTCAGTATCCTGAAAAGAACCTGAGTTATGCCAGATTTCCACCCACGCAGAACCATTATAGACTTCCACCCCCATATGGTCATAAGCAGCGGTTTCACATCCTGAAAAACTCCAGAAACTGAGAATCACCACATTCTGTCCGGTACAGTTGATAACCGTAGAGACAGCTTCGGTGCGGGGCATGCTGTTAAGGTAGTTGGAACCGAGCGGGCAGGCCAAAATCCCATTGTTTCCGTTTTGGGTATGGTCATAAGCAGGGTTGTTGGCAGCTGCGGCGATTTGCCAATGTGCGCCAAGTGTCCAGCCTTGATTAGAATCAAATATATCTGTCCAGATAATTCCCTTTTCAGACGTTTTGTGTGTTATCCCGGAGGATTGGAGGGGTATTCCGTTTGCCTTCTCTAAGGGAGCTTTTCCCAATTCCTGTGCAAACATGCTGCCATACATAAAGAAGATGGCCAGTAACAGTGTAATTGTTTTGTTTTCCATAGGCTTTTTTTAAAGGATGAAACAATGTCTATCCCCGCCCCTGGAAAGTTTCCCTAATTTGTGATAAATGTAAATATATTTTCAATACGAAAATACATTTTCACTCTTTATATCTAATTTATTTTTCTTTATAGATACAAAAACGCCTGATTTAAGGATAAAACATATAGTAAAGGCGAATTACAAGAGCAAACCATCCCGTTCCAGCATAGCTTCAATGGATGGTTCCTTGCCCCTGAATTTCACATAAAGGTCCATGGGATTTTCTGTACCCCCTTTAGAGAGAATAAATTTCCGGAATTTTTCAGCAGTGGTTTTATCAAATATTCCACTTTCCTGAAATGCTTTATAAGCATCGGCATCGAGCACTTCAGCCCATTTGTAACCATAATATCCTGCTGCATACCCACCGGCAAAAATATGTGAAAATGCGGCACTCATCATTGTACCGTCAATCCAGCGAAACAGCTGTACGGGCTGCATAGCCTGACGTTCAAATTCTTCCGGTTTCATTGTAACCGGTTGGGTAATACTATGCCACGCCATATCATTCAATCCAAAACTCAACTGACGCACTGCTGCATAAGCTGCATGAAAATTACGGGTTTCAATGATCTTTTCTACCAATTCATCAGGAATAGGATCACCGGTTTCATAATGTCTGGCAAACATATCGAGAAACTCACGCTCTACAGCCCAGTTTTCCATGATCTGTGAGGGAAGCTCCACAAAATCGCGATACACGCTGGTGCCGGATAAATCCACATAATTAACATCCGACATCATACCATGCAATGCATGTCCAAATTCATGCAGAAAAGTGGTTACTTCATTAAAAGTGAGCAGAGAAGGTTTGGTATCGGTGGGTTTGGAGAAATTACAAACCACAGAAACATGAGGTCTTGTATCAGTACCATTTTTACGGTATTGTTCGCGGAAGCTGGTCATCCAGGCGCCGGCACTTTTACCCGGCCGGGGGAAAAAATCAAGATAAAGGAGCGAAAGGAATCTGCCATCCTCATCATATACTTCATAAACAGAAACATCTTCGTGGTAAACCGGTACCTCGGTATTAGGTTTATAAGTAAGACCCCAAAGCCTGTTGGTAAGCTCAAAAACTCCCTCTTTAACCTTTTCCAAATGAAAATAAGGACGGGTAAGTTCCTCATCAAAATCATATTTTTCCTGCCTTAGTTTTTCGGCGTAATAAGCCCAGTCCCAGGCCTCAATGTTTTGATCAAATCCTTTTGCTTTGGCGAATTCCTGTACATCGGCCAGCTCTTTCTTTGCCACGGGTAATGCAGCATCTGCCAGTTCCTTCAGGAAATTATTCACATTAACTGCACTTTGTGCCATAGTTTCTTCGAGCACAAAATCGGCATGCGAAGCATATCCCAGCAGATTTGCTCTCTCCAGCCTGAGATTGGCTATCCGGGTAAGGATTTCCGTATTGTCATATTCATTGCCTTGATAAGAACGTGTTGAATAAGCCATATAAACTTTCTCCCTTAGATCGCGCCGGTCAGAATATCTCAGAAACGGCCAGAAACCTGGTGCATCAAGTGTAATTATCCATCCTTCCAGGTCTTTGCTTTTGGCAGCCTGCGCTGCAGCATCTATGGCAGATTGCGGCAGTCCTGCCAGATCGGTTTCATCGGTAATATACAAATGCCAGCCGTTGGTTTCAGCCAGAATATTATCGCTGAATTTGAGTGAAAGCTCAGAAAGCTCGCGGGAGATCTCGCGCATCTTCTGCTTTTTGTCATCAGGAAGTGCAGCTCCGTTGCGGGCAAAACTCTTCCAGGTTTTTTCCAGCAGCATTTCCTGTTCGGGTGTAAGATCAAGACCTTCACGCTGCTTATAAACCTGCTGTACCCTTTGGAAAAGCTTCTCATTAAAAAGAATATCATTGTAATAATCCGTTATCAAGGGAGAAACTTCACGTGCAATCTGTTGCATTTGCTCATCGGTTTCCGCACTATTCAGATTAAAGAATATAGCACTGACCAGTGACAACCTTTCCCCGCTTTGCGACAAAGCTTCAATGGTGTTTGAGAAATCGGGAGTGTCTTCCCGGTCGGCAATCGCTTCCGTTTCTTTACGGGCCTGTTCAATGGCTGCCTTAAATGCCGGGACATAATGTTCATGTTTAATCATATGAAACGGTGGCGTTTCATAGGGAGTTGAGAATTCGCTTAACAAAGGATTTGTTTCGGTTTCTTTACATGCACTCATGCTTAAAAAGATCATAAAAATTGTAGTGATTCTTAAAAAGGTTTTCATTGGAATTAAGTATTGGAAACAATTGAAAAAGACTAAAGTTTAAACACGCTTGATTATCAATAGGTTATTAGCTCATACCTTGCTGATAATCAGGTATGCAATGTTACATATAAATATTTTATATTTAACAAATAAGCAGAAATTTTTTGCATCGTTTCAGGAGGCATTTTTCGAAAAATAATCAATCAGTAAACAGGTGATTTTACCTGTATAATATGGTTGAATTATCCAAATAATACGGACGGTTAATTTAGTAATTTCGTACAATACCAAACAGGTTGAAATGTGGACCAACCCAAAGGTAAGTGCATCTGGCTGAAATTTAATTTATGGAATGTTAATTTACAAATCGAAACTCCGTTCTTATCTTACCTGGAGGACATGTGGCATTAACCGCTATGCATATGTTCCGGGAGTTTTTTGTACTTTAAAAAATCTTTTCAGATGGTTTTTCACGTCTGGTGTTTTCAGCCATATAGGATTCCTTAGAAAAGCCTCTATTCTAACCTTTCTTTTCACAATAATTATTGGCTTGTCACTAAATGCACAACAATGCGTCAATAGCCCGGTTCTGGATGTTGATCTTACCGCATCACCTGATGCCACCTGGGAAGCATTAAATATAACCCCTGAAGACCCCTGTTGCGGTTTTGCCGATAACTATAACTGCATCGAGCTGATAATCAGTCTGCACCCCGAAGCCAACAGCGTTACTATTGCTTACACAACGGCATCCGGCAATCTTTGGTATACGATCAATTGTACTGATCATTTCCCCTCACCGCAAAACAATATTATTTCACTTTGCATGGATGACCCCGGGCCGCATTCTGTGGTATTTTGCCGCACGGGAGATTCAAATTACAGTTTCCAGGTAACATCCCATAACAATCCATTTGAAGTAACCCTGGATCCTTTTACACCGGTATGTGTTGACAGCCCCGGTTTTTTCCTTTCCGGAGGGTTTCCTGCCGGCGGAACTTTCTATGTGAATGGTGTTCAGAACCTGGCTGGTTTTGTAATACCTTCTGTTCTTGGTCCGGGTGATCATGAAATAATATATGAATACATCGATCCTGCTACCGGTTGTAATGGTACCGCTACACAGACCTTAACGGTAGTTCCTTTACCTGATATTCAGTGGCCCGGACAGGATTTTTGTGATGGTGAAGAATGGATGCCTTTGACCGATGCAACCCCTGCAGGAGGCTACTATACCGGTGATTTTGTTTCAGGCAATCTGTTTAATGTTGGCCTGGCTCCCCCGGGAGATTATGATATCACCTACACCTACATCGATCCTTATGGATGCGGTTCTTCAGCAACAGCAACTGTTACCGTTCATGACCTGCCAACTGCTGATGCAGGGCCCGACCAAACTGTTGCAGCCGGCACCAGTGTTAGCCTCTCAGCTGCTGCAGGGGGTACAGGCACTTATTCATATCATTGGGAGCCGGCAGCCCTGTTCATTGATCCCGATTTACAAAATGCTACAACGACCGGACTTACACAATCAGAAATATTTACCCTTACAGTAACCGACCTGGCCAGTGGATGTTCCTCCACAGATCAGGTAGTTGTAAATGTTACGGGAGGTGATCTGGATATCATTACCATTACAGCAACGCCACGTAATATTTGCTTTGGTGAATTATCAGAGTTATGGGCTTTGGTTTCCGGCGGTTCGGGCAACTATAACTATGAATGGTCAGCCATTCCCCCTGATCCTGGTTTGGTGGTCAATGACCCTTCTCCTGAAGTTAGCCCGGCGGTTACCACAACTTATACCCTCATTTTGCGCGATAACATGAATCCTGGTCTGGAGCCAGCTACTGAAAGTGTAGTTGTTAATGTAAGACCGCTTCCCAATGTAACACTTGATATAGTTTCCGAAGTTTGTGCAAATACCCCCGGCTTTTCTCTCACCGGCGGCAGCCCAGGAGGAGGAACTTACAGCATATTGAATGATGCTTTTGAACTTCTTAACCTGCCCTACATTGATTTTGATGACTTTCTGCCCTATGATGTGGGTGAGGGACAGTTTTATGTGCAGTATGAATATACCAATCCAATAACCGGCTGTAGCAATACAGCCATTGAACCACTGGAAATTCTTCCGTATGTAGAAGCACAGTTTTATACCCACCAGCCCGATATGTGCGAAACCCAGGTGGTAAATATTGCCAATCATTCTGTTGGAGCCACTGCAGGATATGTATGGGATTACGGTGATGGTAATATCGATAATGAAGCTCTTGATAACTTCACCTATATTTATCCATCATTGGGTACAATGGAAGAATATACCATTGAGCTTACAGCAAGCAACACAGAAGGATGTACCGATACCCGCCAGCGAAAAGTAAAAGTACACCCCACCGTAACGGCTCTTTTTGATATTGACGAGAGTGAAGGTTGCTCACCTGTTACCGTAAATTTTGAAAACCTTTCAGAAGGAAATATTCTTATGTATTTCTGGAATTTCGGAGATGGAACCTTCTCAATAGAAACAGATCCCACTCACACTTTTACCAACTTTACTGATTCAGATATTACCTATACAGTTACCCTTACTGTAGTATCAACCACCTTTTTCTGTATAGAGACCTACACAATGGATGTAACTGTGTATCCATATATTGAGGCGGGTTTTACTTTAACACCTGTCAATGGTTGCCACCCTTTGGAAGTATTATTTGGCAATACTTCCACCGGAGCTACAGATTATAACTGGGATTTTGGAAATGGTAATACTTCTACAGATGAAAATCCAGCCAGCCAGATCTATAATAACTCATCCGGAGCTATCCAGGAATATTTCATCACACAAACAGTTAACAATGAACATTGCACCGACGAGCAAACCCAGACTCTGCAGGTCTTCCCTGAAGTAACAGCCGATTTTGTACCTTCCGATACCATTGGATGTGCTCCTCTTGAAGTGCATTTCGATAACAAATCCAGCACAACATCTTCCGAATTCAACTGGGATTTCGGAGATGGAGGATCATCTTCACTTGAGAACCCGGTTCACATTTTTGACAATGATACGGATGCCACCATTACCTATACGGTTTGGCTCAAAACAAGATCAAACAACTTCTGCAGGGACTCGGTGAGTATTGATATTGTTGTACACCCAAGGGTAACAGCAGAATTTGATTTTAACCCTGCTGTGGCCTGCAACCCGCATGAAGTCACAATCTTAAACACATCCTTTGGGGTGTCAGATTATTCATGGGATTTTGGAAATGGAACAGGCACAATGAATGATGCCAGCTTTACACATTATTATGAGCATGACGAAGACGATCCGGTAATCTATACCATATTTCTTGAAGTGGAAAATGAAGAGGGTTGTATTGATACACTCAGCCGCCCCATAACAATCTATCCAAAGATCACTGCAGATTTTACTCCATCTGTTACAACAGGATGTTCGCCGCTTGAGGTTGTTTTTGAAAATAACAGCATAGGTGTAGATAATCAGTTATGGGAATTTGGTGACGGTGGATCATCTGTACAGGAATCACCTGAGCATATCTTTGAAAACCCATCATATACTGATATTGCAGTATTTAATGTATCGTTATTCAATCAGTCAGAATATCTGTGTGAGGCGGAAGACTCCGTAGAGATCACTGTATATCCGCGGGTTAAGGCAGATTTTGCTATTTCTGAGAACCAGGGCTGTTCACCCTTTATACTTACTATCGAAAATTTTACCCTGGGTGCATCCACACAGAACTGGGAGTTCAGCGACGGAACATCATTTGAGAGCGCCGATCCCATTCTCACCCATACATTTGTAAATACCACAAACGATGTAATTACTTTTGATATTGAACTGTATGCAGAAAACGATTATGGTTGCATTGACACACTCATTCGCACCGTTACGGTTTTTCCGGAGGTTCAGATCGATTATTCACATGAGATAGAGGGTTGCCATCCGCTGACGGTTCAGTTTGAGAACAATACCCAGAATGCCGGTTTCTTTGACTGGACATTTGGTGACGGACTAATCAGCAGCGAGCAAGACCCGTTGCATATTTACCACAACTTCAGCCACACACAGGATACTGTTTTTGATATTGAATTGTTTGCCATTTCTGAGTATGGATGCTTTGCTACCGATTCGTCACAGGTACATGTATTCCCCAAACCCGACGCATCCTTCCAGGTTGAAAATTCACCCGGCTGCTCACCACATGAGATATGGATTTCGCATAACTCTGAGGGAGCATCTGATTATTACTGGGATTTTGGCGATGGCAGCGGAACATTCAATTATGGCGATGCAAGTTTCAGCCACACATATAACCACGAGCCCGGATCCGGACCCGGTTATTTCAGCATTGAGCTTCTCATTGAAAACACTTTTGGATGTACAGATACTCTTGTACAACAAGCAATTGTTTATCCTAATATTACTGCAGACTTTGAACCTGATGTAATTGAAGGATGTCATCCTCTTACGGTTGACTTTACAAATCTTTCCAACGGAGCAACAGCCGATGTGGCATATTTCTGGGATTACGGTAATGGCAATACATCACAGAATCTGCAGCCGGTGCATTCCCATACTTTCTTCAATTACAGCCATACACAGGATGCTAGCTTTGAAGTCATGCTGGTAGCTTATAATGAGAATGCCTGTTCTGATACATCTTACGTGGAAATTACCGTGCATCCGCAACCCATGGCATTCTTCAGCATTCCCAACCTGCCGGCCTGCGGACCTGTAGACGTGATTGTACATAACTTTGCTGTGGGTGCCGACAGCTACCTGTGGGATATGGGAGATGGCGATATTTTTAACCACTCAGGTGATCATTTCACACATACATACACCCAGCCTGCAGGCGAAGGTCCGGGAATCTACACCATTAATCTCGAAGTGGAAAATCTGCATGGTTGTGCACACAATTATTCACAACAGATTGTTATTTACCCCGAGATCGATATCGATTTTGTTACCGATAATGAAGGCTGTCATGCCCATACTGCAACTTTTGAAAACCTTACTGTAGGTGGTCACTTGTATCACTGGGATTTTGGCAACGGCAATTCATCTACCAGCACAAACCCGCAGGAAACCTTCCTGAACTACAGTCATACAGAAACTGAGATTTATACTGTTCTGCTAAGTACTGAATCGCATTACGGATGTACAGCTGAAACATCGCAGGAAATTACTGTAAGACCTGCACCCAGGGCTGAATTTGGACTTTCAGAGTTGTCAGGCTGTTCACCTTTCTCTCCGGAAATTCAAAACCTGTCAATCGGTGTTGAAACCTATGACTGGGATCCGGGCGACGGCACCGATGGCACCTTTGAAGATAATTTTACTTATACCTGGACGAACACGGGAGATGTTCCGGTAAATTATACGCTTAATCTGCATGTTGACAATGAGTTTGGCTGCGAAGCATCAACCAGCCAGAGCATAACGGTATTTCCCGAAGTAACTGCACAATTTACATCAGAAGGAGATATCTGGGAGGGCTGCTCACCCCTTACCATCAGATTTCTGAATGAGTCACTGCTGGCCGATACCTATTTATGGGACTTTTCCGACGGGGAAAATTCTACCAGCGCCAATCCTTTGCATACTTTCAGCAACGAAGAGATAGATCCGGTAGAATTCCCGGTTGAAATGATTGCCACTTCCATTTACGGTTGCACAGATACTGTGCAAAGACCCGTTACTGTTTTCCCGGCTCCTGTTGCCAAATTTACTGCCCTGCCCAAAAAGCAGGCATACCCCGATGCTACCATCACGCTAAACAACCACACCAATCCCGGGTACTGGGATTTCCACTGGGAATTTGGCGATGGCAATACATTTGAAACCACCGACTTCGATCCGTTCACCCATACCTACATCTGGGATCCCAACGATATGAGCACCAAAACTTATGTGGTAGCCTTGTTTGCATCAAACGAATACTGCAGCGACATGATAACCCAGGAGGTAACCATTACATCTCCCATACCCGAAGCAGATGTGGTTTCTGAAGCCGCCGGTTGTGAGCCTTTTACCGTACAGTTTTCCAACAACAGTTTGTATGCACACACTTACCAATGGGATTTTGGTGACGGAGGTTATTCATCGCACCCCGAGCCGTTACACACATTTATGGATCACGGCATCTACAATGTGCAGCTGATAGCTATTGGTGACGGAGGAAGAGATACCACATGGCATAACATTGAAGTAATACAAAACCCCACTGCCAGTTTTGAACTTATATCCACACACATCCACATTCCTGAAGAACCCCTTGAGGTGATCAACCACTCCGAACTGGCCGACTTTTACATGTGGGAATTTGGTGACGGCAATACCAGCAACGCCTTTGAACCGGTACATTATTATACACAAGCCGGCATGTACGACATCACCCTCACCGTTACCCGTGATACCGATCCACAGTGCTTCGATACGCTCACGCTGAATAATGCCCTGAGAGTGGATGAAACCTGCAAGATCGTTTTCCCCAATGCCTTTATGCCCAATATTTCAGGGCCCATTGGCGGAGAGTACGAAGTGGGCAATCCTTCCACCCAGATCTTCCACCCAGTGCATGAAGGAATAGATTTGTATGCCCTTGAGATATACAACCGCTGGGGCGAACTCATTTACCGCTCCGATGACATCAACGTGGGATGGGATGGCTACGTGCAGGGCAAACTCTCCAAGATGGATGTGTACGTGTGGAAAGTCACCGGCCGCTGCACCAACGGTAAGAGTATTATTATGGCGGGGGATGTGACGCTTTACCGGTAGGAAGTCCGAAGTCAGAAGATCGAAGACGGAAGACCAAAGACCGGGAACCGCAGAGTCGCAGAGCTCGCAAAGTTCGCAATGATATATTAAATTCTATGTGCTATCAGCGCCTTCGCGTCTCGGCGGTTAAAAACTCTCAACTTAACCCTAGCCTGCTAAACCAGTGCTTCCTTCAAAAAGCCTGCAGTATACCCGCAGTTATTTTTCACTATATCGCGTGGTTTGCCGGTGCAGATGATCTCACCGCCGCGGTGGCCACCTTCGGGGCCCAGGTCGATAATATGGTCGGCAACTTTTATTACATCCATATTGTGCTCGATGATGAGAACGGTATTGCCGCGGTCAACCAGCCGGTTGAGCACATCCATCAGCACGCGTACATCTTCAAAGTGGAGTCCGGTAGTAGGTTCATTCAGGATGTAAAAAGTTTTGCCGGTA
>CAYXIT010000016.1:0-15358 GCA_964465275.1 uncultured Bacteroidales bacterium
AATATGTAAGCCTGATTTTTAATTAAGGAAGGCAGATTACAAAGATAGAACTTTTTTGTGGAAACATAGTTCACCGTAAATTCTGAAATGGTTTAAATTACCACCTGTTTTAAAATGCACATCTCTTTCCGACTTTGGGTTTTAGGTATTTCTTTTTGTATTTTTACCCCAAAAATCAAGGAATTATAAACCCACTAAAAAAAAGCAATATGAAAAAAAGTGTGTTATGCCTGCTGTTTGTTTTGTTGTTGGCTCAGGCTTTTCAGGTAAAGTTTGTAACAGGGCAATCCACATCAACTTCTCTTCAGGAATCATTGGATGAAAACTTTTATAACCTGAAACATCGCCTTGATATTCTTGAAAAAAAGATAGATGATGTATTGTGGTTTGAAAGGGTAGGGGACCTTGCCTTTATTGACAAGGTATTTCTTGCCGGAGAGCGCCCGCGTGGGCATGAAACGGCAACTACTTTACAAGGCAAAAACCCGATTAAATTCTGGTCATATGTATTTATTCCGAAAGACATTGACCCTTCGGGGAAATATCCACTTATTGTTTTACCCCATGGTGGTGTTCATGGCGATTTCAATACCTATTATACCCATATCGTAAGAGAACTGATGGCACAACAGTACATTGTTGTGGCACCTGAATACCGTGGAAGTACAGGTTATGGCAGGCTCAAATATGAACTGATTGATTATGGCGGGCTTGAAAACGCCGATGTAAATATAAGCAGGCAATATATGCTTGATAATTATAGTATTGTAGACAAGAACCGCATTGGTATTATGGGCTGGAGCCATGGTGGTATGATTACACTTATGAATATTTTTGAATATCCCAACAATTATAAATGTGCTTTCTCAGGGGTACCCGTAAGCGATCTTGTTGCCCGGATGGGGTATATGAGTCCATCATATGAAGATTATTATTCTGCAGATTATCATATCGGGGAAATGGTTTATGAGAATATTGACGAATACCGCCATCGTTCTCCGGTTTTTCATGCCCATAAACTTCAAACCCCCCTACGTATTCATACCAATACCATAGATGAAGATGTTCATGTTCTTGAAGTAGAAAACCTTATCAAAGCCCTTAAAATGCACGATAAAAATTTTGAATTTGAAATATATGAAGAAATACCAGGCGGACATTCTTTTGATAGAATGGATCATAAACAAGGCAGAGAAATTCGTTTTAAAATCTATAAATTCCTGGAAAAACATCTGGATCCACCTGTCAAATTCAAAAATATCACTGATATGGAAAGGGCAGCATACCGTTTCAGATAAAAACAAAATGTTTTAATTACCCAAAAAAACCATATTGTTTTTTCAGAATATTAATTACATTTAAGCGGTCAGATTTTAATTTGTCCGCTTTTTTGATTGCAGGTGCTTTTCTGTCAGATTTATTTTTTTAAATATGTCTGATTAAACCCAAATCTTTTCTATCTTTGTGCCCCCAAAAAATAGAATTAAAGGTTGCTGAATTTCAGTTATTTCTGTAAAAGGGGTGGATAAAAAATTATCGCTAAGTACACGTTAATTTTTTGTTTATGTGGATGTAATGGAGAATTTTTTAATAAACCATATTGGTTTTCAAAAATAACTTCTTACCTTTGCACTCCCTTAAAAGTGCTTGGTTTTTATAACCAAATAATATAGAAGTTTTTACATAATAAATTTTTAAACTTAAAGTATGCCAACAATACAACAATTGGTTCGTAAAGGACGCCAAAAGGTGACATACAAGAGTAAATCACCCGCTTTGGATTCATGTCCTCAGCGTCGCGGAGTTTGTGTAAGGGTATATACAACTACCCCTAAAAAACCCAACTCAGCAATGCGCAAAGTTGCAAGGGTAAGGCTTACCAATGGTAAAGAAGTAAACGCTTACATACCCGGAGAAGGACATAACCTGCAAGAGCACTCTATAGTATTGATTCGTGGAGGCAGGGTAAAAGATTTGCCTGGTGTTAGATATCATATCATCAGAGGTGCCCTGGATACCAGTGGCGTTGAAGGCCGCAATCAAAGAAGGTCTAAATATGGTACCAAAAAACCTAAAGCGAAAAAATAAGAAACGAATCAGAGTGATTAAAACTTTTGAATAAATGAGAAAGTCGAAACCCAAAAAGAGAATCCTGCTCCCTGATCCAAGATTTAATGATGTTTTGGTAACAAGGTTTGTAAATAACCTAATGCTCAGGGGCAAAAAAAATCTTGCGTACAATATCTTTTATGGTGCAATAGATATTGTTAGCGAGAAAACCAAAGAAGATGGTCTTGAAGTATGGAAAAAAGCATTGGCTAACGTAACACCCAACGTTGAAGTAAGAAGTCGCCGCATTGGTGGTGCTACATTCCAGATTCCATCCGAAATCCGTCCCGAAAGAAAAATGTCTATCGGAATGAAGAACCTTATTAAGTTTTCCCGCAAACGCAACGAGAAGAACATGGCAGCAAAACTTGCCGGAGAAATTGTTGCTGCATACAAAGAAGAAGGTGCTGCTTTTAAAAGGAAAGAAGACACCCATCGTATGGCTGATGCAAATAAAGCATTTTCGCATTTCAGATTTTAATAAAGATTATTTTCCTTTTTTTTAAATGGCAAGAGATTTAAAATATACACGCAACATTGGTATAATGGCGCATATTGATGCTGGTAAAACAACCACTACTGAGCGCATATTATATTATACCGGCCTGACACATCGCATGGGTGAAGTGCATGATGGTGCTGCTACCATGGACTGGATGGTTCAGGAACAGGAGCGTGGTATTACTATTACTTCTGCTGCCACTACAACATTCTGGAAATATAAAGATAATCAGTACAAGGTTAACATTATTGATACTCCCGGACACGTCGATTTTACCGTTGAGGTTGAACGTTCTCTGCGTGTGCTTGATGGAGCCATTGCACTTTTCTGTGCAGTGGGTGGGGTAGAACCGCAATCAGAAACTGTTTGGAGGCAAGCAGATAAATATAAAGTGCCCCGTCTCAGTTTTGTGAATAAAATGGACCGCTCAGGAGCTGATTTTTTCTCAGTGCTTGAACAAATAAATGAAAAACTTGCTGCTAATGCAGTTCCGCTTCAAATACCAATAGGCCAGGAAGAAAGTTTCAGAGGAGTAGTTGATCTTATCACCAATCGTGCATACGAATGGGAGGAAAAATCCGACGGTATGAAGTTTGTTGAAGTAGATGTTCCTTCAGATCTGGAAGATACTGTCTACGAGTATCGTATGAAACTTATTGAAGGATGTGCTGAAGAAAGTGAAGATTTGCTTGAAAAATTTATGGAAGATCCTTCATCTATCTCTGAAGATGAAATGATAGCTGCTATCAGGAAGGCTACCATTGAAATGCGCATCACACCCGTTTTATGCGGTTCTGCTTTTAAAAATAAAGGTGTACAGCTACTGCTTGATTCTGTAGTGCGTTTCCTGCCTTCACCTTCAGATGTTGAATCTATTACGGGTATAAATCCAAAAACAGAAAAAGAAGAAAGAAGAAAGTCAGATATTGCAGAACCATTTGCAGCACTGGCTTTTAAAATTGCAACCGATCCCTACGTCGGACGGCTTTGTTTTTTCAGAGTATATAGCGGATCACTTGATTCCGGTTCATATATATTCAATGCTTCTACCGGTAAGAAGGAAAGAATTTCCCGCATTTTACAAATGCATGCAAATAAACAAAATCCAATTAGCAAAATTGAGGCAGGTGATATTGGAGCAGCAGTTGGATTTAAAGAAATACGTACGGGTGATACTCTCTGCAATGAGAAACACCCTATTATTCTTGAATCTATCAGTTTCCCCGAACCTGTTATCAGTGTCGCTATTGAACCCAAAACCCAGGCAGATGTTGATAAGCTTACCCTTGCACTTAACAAACTGGCAGAAGAAGATCCAACCTTTAATGTTAAAACTGACGAGAACTCAGGACAAACCATCATTAGCGGTATGGGTGAGTTGCATCTGGAGATTCTTCTGGACAGGTTGAAAAGAGAATTTAAGGTTGAGTGTAACCAGGGGGCTCCCCAGGTAGCATATAAAGAAGCTATTACAACTGTAGTTAAACACCGTGAAGTTTATAAAAAACAATCAGGCGGTAGGGGTAAGTTTGCAGATATTGTATTCGAAATGGCTCCTGCAGATGAAAATATTACGGGTTTACAGTTTATTGATCAGGTGAAAGGAGGTAATATACCCAGAGAATTTATACCATCTGTTGAAAAAGGATTCAGAAATGCCATGCAAAATGGTATTCTTGCAGGGTACCCTTTGGAAAATCTGAAAGTTACCCTTCTTGATGGATCTTTCCATAGCGTAGATTCCGATTCGTTATCTTTTGAACTAGCTGCCCGGATTGCTTTTAAAGAAGCATCAAGAAAAGCAGGAAAAGTATTGCTCGAACCAATTATGAAACTTGAGGTAGTAACACCTGAAGAAAATGTGGGTGATGTTGTCGGCGATATCAATCGTCGTCGTGGTCATCTTGATGGAATATCATCAAGAACCAATATGCGGGTTATCAGGGCAAAGGTACCACTCTCAGAAATGTTCGGATATGTTACATCATTACGTACCCTGACATCCGGCAGAGCTACTTCTACCCTTGAGTTTTCTCATTATAATGAAGCTCCTGCAAATATTGCAGATGATATAACAATGAAAGTTCATGGAGTAAAAAGTTAATTCATTTACTAAAAACAAATAAAACGTGAGTCAGAGAATCAGAATTAAATTGAAATCTTACGATTATAACCTGGTTGATAAATCAGCAGAAAAAATCGTCAGGACTGTAAAGTCGACAGGTGCTGTTGTAAGTGGCCCTATTCCACTTCCCACCAATAAAAAAATATTTACTGTCCTTAAGTCAACCTTTGTAAATAAAAAATCCAGGGAACAATTTCAACTTTGTTCATATAAAAGATTACTGGATATTTATTCTTCAACATCCAAAACAGTTGATGCTTTAATGAAGCTTGAACTACCCAGTGGTGTTGAAGTTGAAATTAAAGTATAATTATTAAATCGCATTAGCGTTAAGAAAAATTCCGAAAAATGTCAGGATTAATTGGAAAGAAAATTGGTATGACCAGTATGTTTGATGCCTCTGGAAAAAATATTCCATGCACAGTAATACAAGCTGGTCCTTGTGTGATAACACAAATCAAAACCGAGGAAAAGGATGGTTATGAAGCTATTCAACTTGCTTTTGATGATAAAAAGGAAAAAAACACAAGCAAGGCTTTGCAAGGACACTTTGCAAAAGCCAAAACCACCCCAAAAAGAATGTTAGCAGAGTTTACCCGTTTTGAAAAAGGTCATCAGAAGAATTTTGGTGATATACTCGGAGTAGATGTATTCATCGAAGGTGAGTTCATTGATGTGGTAGGTATCTCTAAAGGAAAAGGCTTTCAGGGAGTTGTAAAAAGACATGGATTCGGGGGTGTTGGACAAGCGACTCACGGCCAGCACAACCGTTTGAGGGCACCCGGTTCACTTGGTGCATCTTCATGGCCATCCAGGGTTTTTAAAGGAATGAGAATGGGCGGACGAACCGGTGGTAACAGGGTAAAAATGATTAACCTTCAGGTTATGAAACTTTTTCCCGAGAAAAACATCATAATTGTTAAAGGATCTGTACCTGGTCCTAGTGGTTCATATTTAATTTTGGAAAGATGGAGTTAGCAGTATATAATATTGATGGAAATAAAACGTCGAAAACTGTTGATCTGAATGATAGCATCTTTGGCATTGAGCCCAATGATCATGCTATTTATCTGGATGTAAAGCAGTATCTGGCAAATAAAAGACAGGGAACACATGCTACCAAACAGCGTAGCGA
Source organism: uncultured Bacteroidales bacterium (assembly GCA_964465275.1). GTDB lineage: Bacteria > Bacteroidota > Bacteroidia > Bacteroidales > UBA7960 > SKVR01. The sequence goes on from CAYXIT010000016.1 coordinate 5,872, forward strand.
AGTAAAGGGGAGTACCCGCAAGCTTCGTCGCCAAAAAGGTACAGGTGCTGCCCGGATTGGAGATATTAAATCTCCAGTGCTCAGAGGTGGTGGAAATGCCTTTGGAAAAAAACCCAAAGATTATTCTTTTAAGGTGAATAAGAAGGTAAAAAAACTTGCCCGTATGTCGGCTTTAACCTATAAAGTTAAAGACAACAGCATTCTTGTTCTGGAAGATTTTACTTTTGAAGCTCCAAAAACCAAGAACTATCTCGAGATTCTTGAACGTTTCAATATGCAGGATAAAAAATCATTACTGGTTATACCCGGTAATGATAGAAATATTTCTCTGTCAACAAGAAATATTCCTAAAGCCAGGGTTGCAGTAGCAAGTGATATTAATACCTATGAAATACTTAATGCACAGCATCTGGTATTTCTCGAAAGTTCTATAAAAGAAGTAGAAAATCTTTTTTTGAAATAATAATAATTATTAATGGGTTGGAAAAAGATCGGCCCATATAAAATAAACAGAAGATGAATGTTTTAATCAAGCCACTGATTACCGAAAAAATGACGGCAGTAACTGAGAAGTTTCCAAACCGTTATGGTTTCGTTGTTGACAAAAGGGCCAGCAAAAGCCAGATTAAGACTGCCGTTGAGCAAATGTATGCTGTTACGGTAGAAGATGTCAACACTATGAATTATTTGGGCAAACGTAAAATGCGTTACACCAAAACCGGATTTCAAACCGGACGAACAAACAGTTTTAAAAAGGCTATCGTAACTGTTAGTGATGGCCAGGTAATTGATTTTTACAGCAATATTTAAATAGATGGCTTTAAGAAAATTCAAACCAACCACCCCAGGTCAACGCAATAAAATGCTTAATGCGTTTGACGAACTAACTGCCTCCACTCCGGAAAAAAGCTTGTTGGTTGGTAAGGTAAAATCAGGAGGCAGGAATAGTAAAGGTAAAATGACCATGCGTTATATCGGAGGCGGTCATAAGAAGAGGCTTCGTCTTATCGATTTTAAAAGAGATAAGGATGGAGTTCCCGGAACTGTTAAAACCATAGAGTACGATCCTAACCGGTCAGCCCGAATTGCATTGGTAGTTTATGCCGATGGAGAGAAACGTTATATTATTGCTCCCAATGGGCTAAAGGTTGGTCAAACCATCATTTCCGGTGAGAAAGCTACTCCGGATGTTGGAAATACCATGTTTTTAAGCAAAGTTCCTTTGGGTACTATAGTGCACAATGTTGAGCTGCAGCCCGGTCAGGGTGGTAAGATGGCTCGCAGTGCCGGTACTTATGCCCAGCTCATGTCAAGAGACGGAAAGTATGCTATTTTAAAACTTCCTTCAGGAGAAAGCCGTATGGTTCTTGTTACATGCAAAGCAACCGTCGGAAGTACTTCAAACCCCGATCATATGCACGTTGTCAGTGGTAAGGCCGGCCGGAGTCGTTGGCTTGGCCGTCGTCCAAGAACCCGTCCGGTTGTTATGAACCCGGTTGATCACCCAATGGGTGGTGGTGAAGGTCGTGCGAGCGGTGGTCACCCGCGTAGCCGCAAAGGTCTGCCGGCAAAAGGTTATAAAACGCGTAATCATAATAAATCTTCCAACAGGCTTATCGTTGAAAGAAGGAAGAAGTAAAACAGAATAATGTTAAAAGATAAATAAAAAAATCATGAGCCGTTCATTAAAAAAAGGACCTTATATACATTACAAGCTGGAGAAGAAAGTCCTTGCTATGGCCGAAAGTAACAAAAAGACTGTTATTAAAACCTGGTCAAGGGCATCTATGATCTCCCCTGATTTTGTAGGGCAAACCATCGCCGTTCATAACGGTAACAAGTTTATACCCGTTTATATTACCGAAAATATGGTTGGTCATAAACTTGGAGAGTTCGCACCTACACGTATTTTCCGCGGACATGCGGGTAAAAAAGATAAAGGCAAAAAATAAAAATCATTAACATGGGATCCAGAAAACATCTTAGAGCTGAAAAACTCAAAGAAGAAAAAAAGACAAAATATATTGCCAGGCTCAATAATTGCCCCACTTCTCCAAGGAAAATGCGCCTTGTTGCAGATATTATAAGGGGTAAAGAGGTTGACAGAGCTTTGGCAATACTGAAATATACCAAGAAAGAAGCTGCTACACGTCTCGAAAAACTTCTTCTTAGTGCAATTGCTAACTGGCAAGCTAAAAATGAAGGAGTAAGGATAGAAGACAGTAATCTTTTTGTGAAAGAAATATTCGTTGATAGTGGAAGGGTGCTGAAGCGTTTACGTCCGGCACCGCAGGGTCGCGCGTACCGCATCAGAAAAAGGTCGAACCATGTTACCATTGTCGTAGATAGTAAAAATCAAAAATTATAAAAAATCACTTAAATGGGACAAAAAACAAATCCAATCGGCCTTAGATTGGGCATCATCAAAGGATGGGATTCCAACTGGTACGGCGGAAAAAAGTATGAGTCAAAACTGGTTGAAGATGATAAAATCAGAAAATACCTCAACGCCCGTTTGGCCAAGGCCGGTGTATCAAAAATTATTATCGAAAGAACACTCAAACTTATCACGGTTACCATAAATACTGCCCGTCCGGGTATCATTATCGGTAAAGGCGGCCAGGAAGTTGATAAGCTCAAGGAGGAATTGAGAAAAATTACTCAGAAGGAAGTTCAAATCAACATCTCTGAAATTAAAAGACCTGAGCTTGATGCTGTTTTGGTTGCTAATACCATAGCAAAACAGATTGAAGGACGTATTTCTTTCCGTCGTGCTGTTAAAACTGCTGTTTCCTCAACTATGCGCTTAGGTGCAGAAGGAATTAAAGCTACCGTTTCCGGTCGTTTGGGAGGTGCCGAAATGGCACGTACCGAAACATACAAGGAAGGACGCATTCCACTGCATACTCTGAGAGCTGATATAGATTATGCTACTGCCGAAGCCCATACTACCTATGGTCGTATTGGAATTAAAGTGTGGATTTGTAAAGGTGAAATCTATGGTAAAAAAGAGCTTACTCCTTTTACTGAAGATAATACCAAACCCAAATCCGGTGCTGCCGGTGGCGGAAGATTCAGAGGACGTCGCAAAAAATAACAGGTAATAGTTTTTAATAAGAATAATATACTATAATAATGTTACAGCCAAAGAAAACTAAATTCAGAAGGCAGCAAAAAGGCCGGATGAAAGGAAATACCAAAAGAGGTGCAGAACTTTCTTTTGGTAGTTTCGGCATCAAATCGTTAGATGAAAGCTGGATCACCAGCCGCCAGATTGAAGCTGCCCGCCAGGCAATTACCCGTCGTATGAAACGTGAAGGGCAATTGTGGATCAGAATTTTCCCTGACAAGCCTGTTACCAAAAAACCTGCAGAGGTCCGAATGGGTAAAGGTAAAGGTGCTCCTGAATATTTTGTTGCAAGAGTAACTCCGGGTCGGATTATGTTCGAAGCTGAAGGTGTAACTCTTGAAACTGCTCAGGAGGCTATGAGATTAGGTGCTCAGAAATTGCCCGTTAAAACCAAATTTGTAGTAAGACGGGATTTTACTTACTGATAACACCCATTAATAATAAAATATTTTGTAACTTTGCAGCCTTTTTGGAGAAGTTCATCCCACAGCAAGCCCCTGAAACGGGGCCTCTGCAAGGAAAAATGACTTCTGAGGCTGGCCGGATGCCAGCTTACTGCTCTAACGATTTAAATTCGTTTATAAGATGAAGCCAAGTGTAATACGTGAAATGTCAACCAACGAGCTCGAGGAAAGGTTAGTTGAAGAGCAAAAGCAACTCGAAAAGCTTAAACTCAATCATGCCGTTTCTCCGTTGGAAAATCCGTTGAAAATAAAATTGTACAGGAAGACCGTTGCGAGAATCAAAACTGAGCTCCGTAAAAGGGTCATTGAAGAAACAAAAAAAGAAATTTCTAGATAATGGAAACCAGAACCCGTAGAAAAGAAAGAGTAGGCGTTGTTACAAGTAATAAAATGGAAAAATCCATTGTTATTAAAGTTATGCGCCGGGTAAAACATCCTAAATATGGGAAGTTTGTAAAAAAGTCCTCCAAGTTTATGGCTCATGATGAGAAGAATGAATGCAATATAGGTGATACTGTTCTGATCATGGAAACCAGGCCCTTGAGTAAAAATAAATGTTGGAGATTAGTTGAAATCCTTGAAAGAGCTAAGTAATTATGATACAACAAGAATCCAGATTGTCGGTTGCAGATAACAGTGGTGCCAGAGAAGTTCTGTGTATACGCGTACTGGGCGGTACCAAACGTCGCTATGCAGGTATTGGTGATAAAATCATTGTTACTGTGAAAGATGCTATCCCCAGCGGAAATATTAAAAAAGGTACCGTATCCAAGGCTGTGGTTGTCAGAACAAAAAAACATGTGCGTAGATCTGATGGCTCGTATATAAAATTTGACGACAATGCAGTAGTTCTTTTAACTGCCACTGAAGAAATGAGAGGAACCCGTATTTTCGGACCGGTTGCCCGCGAACTTCGTGAAAAGCAGTTTATGAAAATTGTTTCACTGGCACCTGAAGTGCTTTAATTGAAAAACTAATTGTAAGATATGCAACCCAAATTACATATTAAAAAAGGCGATATCGTTAAGGTAATTGCAGGGAATGAAAGAGGCCAGCAAGGCAAAGTTTTGTCCATTGACAGAAAAAAAATGAGAGCTCTTGTTGAAGGTCTTAACATGATTTCCAAACATACCAAACCCAATGCAGCCAACCCGCAGGGAGGTATTGTCAAGCAGGAAGCTCCTATACACATTTCAAACCTTATGTTTATTGATGGTAAAGGAAATGCCACAAGAATTGGCAGAAAGTTAAATGATGATAACAAAATTGTTCGTTATTCTAAAAAGTCAGGGGAGGTAATTAAGTAATGAGCTATACACCAAGACTTAAAAGTAAGTATGAGAAGGAAATTATTCCTGCTCTCACTTCTGAATTTAAATATTCAAATCCTATGGAGGTACCTAAGCTGGTTAAAATTTGTCTGAACCAGGGACTAGGTATTGCCATTACTGATAAAAAAGTGATTGATACTGCTATTGAAGAAATGACTCTTATTTCAGGTCAGAGAGCTGTGCAAACCAAATCTAAAAAAGATATTTCAAACTTTAAACTGCGTCGTGGTATGCCTATTGGTGCACGTGTAACCCTTCGCGGTATTAAGATGTATGAATTTCTTGACAGACTGGTTGCTGTTTCTCTTCCACGTATCCGCGACTTCAGAGGTATCAATGAAAAAGGATTTGATGGGCGCGGAAACTTTACATTAGGAGTGCCCGAGCAAATTATTTTCCCGGAAATCAATATTGACAAAATCAATAAGATTATGGGTATGGACATCACTTTTGTAACAACTGCAAAAACCGATAAAGAATCGTATGCGTTATTGCGTGAATTCGGTGTACCATTTAAAAATGTAAAAAGATAAAAACTACCGGATATGGCTAAAGAATCAATGAAAGCTAGAGAAAGAAAAAGAGAACGGCTGGTTGCTAAATATGCAAAGAAAAGAGCTGAACTCAAAGCCCAGGGAGACTATGAAGCCTTGCAAAAGCTTCCCAAAAATGCATCTCCCGTGAGGCTGCATAACAGATGCAAATTGACAGGCAGACCCAAGGGGTATATGCGTCAGTTTGGAATTTCCAGGATTAATTTCCGGGAAATGGCTAATAACGGGTTAATACCCGGTGTAACAAAAGCCAGCTGGTAAGAATCATAAACTATTATTTTAAATTGAAATGACAACTGATCCAATTGCAGATTACCTTACAAGAATAAGGAATGCCGTAAAGGCCAATCACAGGATTGTAGAAATTCCTGCATCTAATCTTAAGAAGGGAATTACCAAAATCCTTTTTGAGAAAGGGTATATCCTGAATTATAAGTTTGAAGATGATAATAAAGGAGGCAATATTAAAATAGCTTTAAAATATCATCCTTCAACTAAAACCCCCGCTATTAACAGTTTGGAGAGAATCAGCAGGCCTGGTCTCAGGAAATATTGCAACCATAATGAGTTGCCGAGGGTAATGAACGGTTTGGGTATTGCCATAATTTCTACATCCATAGGTTTAATCACCGATAAGGAAGCCCGTAAAGAGGGTGTTGGAGGTGAAGTTATTTGTTACGTAAGCTAAAAGGAGAGAAAAAATGTCAAGAATAGGAAAAACACCCATTACCATTCCCTCAGGCGTAACCATTAATGTTGGCGATGATAATATTGTTACAGTTAAAGGTCCTAAGGGAGAATTAAAACAAGAACTTAAAGAAGGCATTACTGTCAAAATAGAAGATGGTATTTTGCATCTGGAACGTCCTTCAGAAACAAAAAAGCATAAAGCTCTGCATGGTCTGTATCGTGCACTTATCAACAATATGGTTATTGGTGTTTCAGAAGGTTATAAAATTGTTCAGGAACTCTCAGGAGTTGGATTTAAAGCATCTAACCAGGGTCAACTTCTTGAATTAGGACTAGGTTACTCACATAATATTTTTATTGAGTTGCCTAAAGAAATTAAGGTTGAAACAGTTACTGAAAGAGGTAAAAATCCGCTGATTATTCTGGAATCGCATGACAAGCAGCTTATTGGACAGGTTGCCGCTAAGATAAGGTCAATGCGTAAACCTGAACCGTATAAAGGAAAAGGTGTTCGGTTCCAGGGTGAAGTGATTCGACGTAAAGCAGGTAAATCAGCTGCCGCTAAATAATAGTAAAACATTTTAAATCATCGGATAGATGGCAACAAAACTTAAAAATAGCAGAAGACTTAAAATAAAGTTCCGGGTACGCAAAAGAGTGCTTGGATCAGGTGAAAAACCCAGGTTATCTGTTTTCAGAAGCAATAAGCAAATTTATGCTCAATTGATAAATGATGAAAAAGGAGTTACCATGGTAGCTGCGTCAAGCCGCGAAAAGGCTTTTGCAGAAAAAAAAGGTAACAAAACTGAAACAGCGAAGGAAGTGGGTAAATTGCTTGCTGAAAAAGCTAAGGAAGCCGGTATTGAAAACGTAGTTTTTGATCGTAACGGTTATTTGTATCACGGTAGAGTAAAATCTTTGGCAGACGGTGCCAGAGAAGGAGGTTTAAAATTCTAAGACTATGACAAACGTAAACGTAAAAAAAGTTAAATCCAGCGAGATTGAATTTAAAGACAGATTGGTAAGCATTCAACGTGTTACCAAAGTTACAAAGGGTGGTAGAACTTTTAGTTTTTCAGCCATTGTTGTAGTCGGAAACGAAAGCGGAGTAGTAGGTTACGGTCTGGGTAAAGCTAAAGAAGTAACCACTGCTATCAGTAAAGGTATTGACGATGCTAAAAAACACCTTATAAAAGTTCCTGTCCACAAAGGTACAATCCCCCATGCCCAGGAAGGTAAGTATAGTGGTGCCAGCGTATTGATTCGCCCTGCTGCTCATGGTACAGGTGTAATTGCAGGTGGTGCTATGCGTGCCGTACTTGAAAGTGTTGGCATTACTGACGTTTTAGCTAAATCAAAAGGGTCTTCAAACCCGCACAGTGTTGTAAAGGCTACAATTGATGCTTTAACCAAACTCAGAGATCCTTATACTGTTGCACAACAAAGGGGAATATCTGTAGAAAAAGTATTCAATGGTTAATTGATAAATCAGGTATGGGTTTTAGCATACCTGTTTTTGTGTTTTTTGAAATATCAGATTTATTGATAACTCATTGTTGAGTTTTAACAGATACGGAAAATGAAAAAGTATAAGATATCACAAATTCGTAGTTCCATAGGTCGTCCAGAAAAACAAAAAAGGACTTTAAAGGCACTGGGATTACGTAAACTTCACAACCCGGTTACAATTGATGGCACACCACAGGTGTTAGGCATGATTGCCAAGGTTAAGCATCTTGTAGAAGTTGAAGAAGTTAAAGCTTAGTTTATCAGGTAATAATTTTAAATTTGCATATAAAAAATGGATTTAAGTAGTCTTAAGCCAGCAAAAGGTTCTGTAAAAAACCGCAAAAGAATTGGCCGTGGCCAGGGATCAGGACGTGGAGGTACATCAACAAGAGGGCATAAAGGAGCCAAATCAAGATCCGGTTACAGTAGTAAAGCAGGTTTTGAAGGTGGACAAATGCCCCTTTCCAGGAGGTTGCCCAAATTTGGTTTTAAAAATCGAAATCGTGTTGAATACGCTGCCGTAAATCTTGACAAATTACAGCAATTGGTTGATAACAAGGGAGTAACTGTTATTGATCCTGCAGTTTTGGTCGAAAATGGACTTGTATCGTCAAGAGACCTTATTAAGGTTCTTGGCAGAGGTGAACTGAATGCGAAAGTTGAAGTAACAGCACATAAGTTTTCCGCCACAGCAGTAAAAGCTATTGAAGAAAAAGGTGGTAAAGTAAACACTTTATAAAATACGTAATGAAAAGATTTATTCAGACTCTGCAGAATATTTACAGAATCGAAGACTTACGGACAAGAATCATTAATACTCTTGGCATTATTCTGATTTATCGCCTTGGGTCTTATGTGGTTTTGCCCGGGGTGGATCCACACCAGTTAGACGCATTACAGGCACAGTCATCTGAAGGTTTACTTGGATTGCTGAATATGTTTTCAGGGGGCGCATTTGCTAATGCATCAATTTTTGCTCTTGGAATAATGCCCTATATCAGTGCTTCAATTGTAGTTCAGCTTTTGGGTGTAGCCGTACCATATTTCCAGAAGTTACAAAAGGAAGGTGAAAGCGGAAGAAAAAAGATAAATCAGATTACTCGTTATCTTACGGTAATAATTACCGGTGCACAGGCTCCTGCTTATCTCGCTAACCTTGCATCTCAATTACCACGTTCAGCTATTACCCCATTCGATGGTGATCCTGGAGCTTCCATGACCTTTTTCATTATATCGTCTGTTATAATCTTAATAGCCGGCACAATGTTTGTAATGTGGCTGGGCGAAAGGATAACGGAGAAAGGTATCGGAAATGGAATATCTCTTATCATTATGATAGGTATTATTGCCAATTTGCCTTTTGCTCTTGCTGCAGAATTTGTTGCACGGGTTGAAGAAACCGGTGGAGGTGGTCTTGTAATATTCCTTGTTGAACTGGTCATACTTATGGGTATTGTTGTATTGGCTATCATGCTTGTACAGGGTACCAGAAGGATACCCGTTCAATTTGCCAAAAGAATTGTAGGTAATAAGCAATATGGAGGGGTAAGGCAATATATACCTTTGAAGGTTAATGCAGCAGGTGTTATGCCGATAATTTTTGCCCAGGCAATTATGTTTATTCCTATAACACTTGCCGGTTTTACAGAGTCAGAAGCATTAAGTGGTTTTTCTGCTGCCTTTGCCAATTATCTTGGTTTCTGGTATAATTTCACTTTTGCGATTCTGATTATACTCTTTACTTATTTCTACACTGCTATTACTGTTAATCCAAATCAGATGGCAGAAGATATGAAAAAGAACGGAGGT
>CAYXIT010000016.1:15368-24743 GCA_964465275.1 uncultured Bacteroidales bacterium
GTTTTATCCCTGGTGTTAAACCCGGAAAGAGAACAGCCGAATTTATTGACAATATAATGTCAAGAATTACTTTGCCAGGATCTTTATTTCTTGCCTTTGTTGCTATTATGCCTGCTATTGTTAGTTTAATAGGGGTTACTGGTCAGTTTGCCCAGTTTTTCGGAGGCACATCACTACTTATTATGGTAGGTGTAGTTCTTGATACATTGCAACAAATCGAAAGCCACTTGCTTATGCGTCATTATGATGGTTTGACAAAGTCAGGAAGAATCAAAGGACGTACATCAGGTATGATGGGAATGGCTGGTTAATAAGTACTTTATGATTGAATATAAGTCAGAAAGTGAAATTGAATTAATACGTGAGAGTTCTTTGCTTGTTGCGAAAACCTTAGGTGAGGTTGCTAAAAATATCCGCCCGGGAATAAAAACCATTGAACTGGATAAAATTGCTGAAGAATTTATCCGGGATAATGGAGCTGTTCCGGGGTTTAAAGGATACCAAGGGTTCTCTGGAACATTATGTGTTTCTCCGAATGAACAAATTGTTCATGGAATTCCCGGAAACAGGGAGCTTAAAGAAGGAGAAATTGTGTCCATAGATTGCGGTGTTTTTAAAAACGGTTATTACGGCGACAGTGCCTATACATTTGCCATTGGGGAAATTGATGATACTACCAGGCGGCTGTTATATACTACCTATCAATGTCTTTTTCTTGGAATCGAGAAAGCAGTTGAAGGTAATACTCTGGGCGACATTTCCCATGCCATACAAAATCATGCTGAAAATGCTGGTTATAGTGTGGTAAGAGAACTGGTGGGGCATGGATTGGGAAAAAATCTTCATGAACCACCCGAAGTTCCGAATTTTGGCAAAAAGGGAAAAGGATTAAGGCTACGTCAGGGTTTGGTTATTGCAATTGAACCTATGATCAACCTGGGCAAAAGGTTTGTTGTTCAGGAGAAGGATGGATGGACAATCAGAACCACTGATCGTAAACCTTCTGCCCATTATGAACACACCATTGCAGTTCGTAAGGAAAAGGCCGATATTCTTTCTTCATTCGCATATATTGAAGAAGCTCTCAAAAACAATAAAAATAGCAGTTTAATAATTCAGTAAAAAAGTATGGCAAAACAAGCATCGATACAACAAGACGGAACCGTAATTGAATCTCTTGGAAATGCTATGTTTCGTGTAGAGCTTGAAAATGGTCACGTCATTACAGCGCATATCTCCGGCAAGATGCGTATGCATTACATTAAGATATTACCAGGAGATAAAGTAAAAGTAGAGATGTCGCCTTACGATCTAACCAAAGGAAGAATTTCCTTCAGGTACAAATAATTAAAATTTACTTAGCACGCCTAAAAATTGCGAAATGAAAGTAAGAGTGTCTGTTAAAAAGAGAAGCCCCGAATGTAAAATTGTACGTCGCAAGGGCAAAGTATACGTTATTAATAAGAAAAATCCTAAGTTTAAACAACGTCAGGGGTAATTTTCTAAAATTTAAATCAATAGAAATCATATGGCACGTATTGCAGGAATTGATATCCCAAAAAATAAGAGAGGCGAAATCGCCCTGACTTATATCTTTGGAATCGGTCGTAGCACAGCACAAAAAATCCTAACTGAAGCCGGTGTTGATTTTAATGTCAAAGTTCAGGACTGGAATGATGATCAGGTTACTTCAATTCGTAATATCATCAATGATAATTACAAAGTTGAAGGTGGTTTGAGATCAGAAGTTCAGATGAACATTAAAAGGCTTATGGACATTGGTTCATACAGGGGGATTCGTCACAGAATCGGGCTTCCTTTGCGTGGGCAAAAAACCAAGAATAATGCCCGCACACGGAAAGGGAAAAAGAAAACTGTTGCTAATAAAAAGAAAGCTACCAAATAAAATAATGTTTAAAGAAGCAGCGCATTATTTTGGAATTCTTTTAACAGCTGCTTGATCAGAGAAATTACTTAAGAACAATTATGGCAAAACAAACAAGAGGTACACGTAGTTCGAAGAAACGCGTAGTAAAGGTTGAACCTGTTGGACAAGCGCATATTTTTGCATCTTTCAACAACATTATTATTTCCCTCACAAATAACAGCGGTCAGGTAATCTCCTGGGCTTCTGCAGGCAAGATGGGGTTCAGAGGTTCTAAAAAGAATACCCCTTATGCAGGGCAAATGGCTGCAACAGATGCTGCAAAGATTGCATATGACGCTGGTTTACGTAAAGTAAAAGTGTTTGTTAAAGGACCCGGTTCAGGTCGTGAATCTGCTATCAGAACGATTCATGCATCAGGAATTGAAGTTATTGAAATTGTTGATGTAACACCACTTCCGCACAACGGTTGTCGTCCTCCCAAAAGGAGAAGAGTTTAATTGATTAACAAACAACTTTTAAAACCTAAAGAATATTACAATAAATTATGGCAAGATATAGAGGACCACAAACTAAAATTGCACGTAAGTTCGGAGATGCAATTTTCGGAGCCGACAAAGCATTTGAAAAAAAGAAGTATCCCCCGGGGATGCACGGAGCCAACAAAAGAAGAAAGAAACAATCAGAATACGGCATACAACTGCAGGAAAAACAAAAAGCCAAGTACACCTATGGTTTGCTTGAAAAGCAATTTGCTAACCTGTTTGAAAAAGCTACCCGTAAAAAAGGTATTACTGGTGAAATTCTCTTACAATTACTTGAAGCTAGACTTGACAATGTTGTTTTCCGTATGGGTATAGCTCCCAGCAGACGGGCAGCGCGCCAACTCGTAGGCCACCGTCATATTACCGTAAATGGCGAAATAGTTAGTATTCCATCATATACTCTTCGTCCCGGAGATATTGTTGGAGTAAGAGAAAAATCAAAAAGTCTTGAAGTAATTACCGAATCACTCAGTGGTAGAGTAAATACCTATTCATGGTTAGAATGGGATACAGAAAAACTTGAAGGAAAATTCCTGAACATGCCCGAAAGGGATGTTATTCCTGAGAATATCAAGGAACAACTCATCGTGGAATTATACTCCAAGTAATATTTATAATCGATTTTATCGTATCATAAAAAACCCAATATAAATGGCAATATTAGCTTTTCAAAAACCGGATAAGGTTATCATGCTCGAATCTGACGGGAGTTACGGAAAATTTGAATTCCGTCCCCTTGAACCAGGTTACGGTATAACTGTAGGTAATTCATTGAGGAGAATCCTGCTTTCATCTCTTGAAGGTTTTGCTATAACTTCTGTTCGCATTGAAGGAGTTGAGCATGAATTTTCAACCATAAAAGGAGTTGTTGAGGATGTTACCGAGATGATTCTTAACTTCAAACAAATCAGGTTTAAGCAAAAGGTTGAAGAAGAAGACAGCGAAAAGGTAACTGTAAGTATTTCTGGGAAAGAAATGTTAAAGGCAGGCGATCTGAATAACTTTCTTTCAAATTTTCAGGTAATAAATACTGATGTTGTTCTTTGTCATATGGAACCTTCAGTAGATCTCAATATTGAGTTTACCATTGAAAAGGGAAGAGGTTATGTTCCTGCAGAAGAAAACAAACCCCTTAACCCGGTTATAGGTCAAATAGCAATAGACTCAATTTTTACTCCGGTAAAAAATGTCAAGTATTACGTTGAAGACTATCGTGTTGAACAAAAGACAGACTACGAAAAACTTGTACTGGAGATATTGACTGACGGATCTATAACACCGAAAGACGCCCTGAAAGAAGCTGCAAAAATCCTGATCTTCCACTTCATGTTATTCTCTGATGAAAAAATCACTCTTGATACAGAAGAGAAAGCTACCAGTGAAGAGTTTGATGAAACTTCATTACACATGAGGCAGTTATTGAAAACCAAACTGGTTGATCTTGACCTTAGTGTTAGAGCATTGAACTGTCTTAAGGCTGCCGATGTTGAAACCCTTGCCGATCTGGTTTCTCTGAACAAGCATGATTTGCTTAAATTCAGAAACTTCGGTAAGAAATCCCTTACAGAGCTGGAGGAACTTATTAAGTCCAAAAACCTTAGTTTTGGCATGAATCTTTCAAAATACAAATTAGATAAGGATTAGTTGAAATGAGACACAGAAAAAAAATAAATCACCTGGGAAGAAAATCTCAACACAGGCAGGCCATGCTTTCTAATATGGCATCTTCCCTTATTTTGCATAAAAGAATTTTTACCACAGTAGCTAAAGCCAAAGCATTGCGTGTTTATGTTGAACCATTGATTACAAAATCAAAAGAAGATTCAACTCACTCGCGTCGTACTGTTTTTGCATATCTTCAGAATAAACATGCAGTAAGTGAACTTTTCAGAGAAGTATCGCAAAAGATTGCCAGCAGACCCGGTGGATATACCAGAATACTTAAAACAGGTTTTCGCCCCGGTGATGCTGCAGAAATGTGCTTTATTGAGCTTGTTGATTATAATACCAACATGTTGAAAACAACTGAAGATTCTGCAAAGAGAACCCGCAGAAGCCGACGTGGTAAGAAATCAACAGATGCTTCGCCCAAAGCTGCTGCTCCTAAAACTGAAGAGAAACCGGTTGACGAAGTAGCTGAAAAAGCAGAAGAAATAAAAGAAGCCAAAGACGTTGATGTAACGGATGCAAGTCCGGAACAAGTTGATGCAGCTGAGGTTAAAGCCGAAGATACCAAAGATGTAGAAGGAAAACCTGAAACTAAGGAAGAAGAGAAAGAAGAGCCTAAGGCTGAGAAGAAGGAAGAACCTAAGGCGGTTGAGAAGAAGGAAGAATCCAAGGTTGATGAAAAAGAAGAACCCAAAGCAGAAGCGAAGGATGATTCCAAAACCGAAGATGACGAAAGTGTTGATGACGCTAAAAAAAAGGATGATAAGTAACTTTATACACAGATATTAACCCGGTTTTTTAGATTTCTGAAATGCAACGATTAATTAATGCGGTTTTATAACAGAATAATTCGGGTTTAAAGATTTTCAAGGGGGATAAAGTTTGCAACAGCTTTATCCTCTTTTTTTATTTGTTATCGTAAGAATTTTATATTTTTAAAGATTATTGGAACCAAAGGATTTAATTTAACTTTTAAAATTTTTAATTATGAGTGCTATTTTGAATATTCATGCAAGACAGATTCTTGACTCAAGAGGAAACCCCACAATTGAAGTGGATGTAGTAACTGAAAACGGAATATTGGGGCGTGCCGCTGTTCCCTCCGGAGCTTCAACAGGAGTTCATGAAGCTGTAGAGTTAAGAGATGATGATAAATCTCAATACCTGGGTAAAGGTGTATTGAAAGCAGTAAGTAATGTAAATAACGTTATTAATAATGAGCTCAAAGGTTTATATGTTACTGATCAGAACCTCATTGATAACACTATGCTACAGTTGGATGGTACTCCCAATAAGGCCAATTTGGGTGCCAATGCTATTCTGGGTGTTTCATTGGCCGTTGCTCATGCTGCAGCTCAGGAAACCAACCAGCACCTTTTTCGCTATGTGGGCGGTGTAAATGCAAATTTGCTTCCTATTCCCATGATGAATATCCTCAATGGTGGTTCACATGCCGATAACTCCATCGATTTTCAGGAGTTTATGGTTATGCCTGTGGGTGCAACTTCTTTCAGTCATGCCCTTAGAATGGGAGCTGAAGTTTTCCATAATCTTAAAGCAGTATTGAAAAAACAAGGGTACTCAACAAACGTTGGTGATGAAGGCGGATTTGCACCAAATCTCAAATCCAATGAAGAAGCTGTAACCGTTATTCTACAGGCTATAGAAAATGCGGGTTACAAAGCCGGAGAAGATATTTTTCTCGCCCTTGACCCTGCTTCTGCTGAGTATTATCTGCCGGAAGAAAATGTATATCATCTTCATAAATCGACAGGAGATAAACTAACTCCTGCTCAAATGGTTGATTACTGGGCTGAGTGGGTTAATAAATATCCTATTATTTCTATTGAAGATGGTATGAGTGAAGATGACTGGGATGGCTGGGGAATCATGACCCAAAAGCTTGGAGATAAAATACAGCTTGTTGGGGATGATCTTTTTGTAACCAATACCAAAAGATTACAGAAAGGAATTGATACAAATGTTGCAAACTCTATCCTGGTTAAAGTTAATCAGATTGGTAGTTTAACGGAAACTATAAACGCTGTTCAACTGGCTACTGCAAATTCTTATACTTCAGTAATGAGCCATCGTTCAGGCGAAACAGAAGATAATACCATTGCTGATCTTGCTGTTGCACTGGGCACAGGGCAAATTAAAACCGGTTCTGCCAGCAGGTCTGACCGTATTTCAAAATACAATCAATTACTGCGCATTGAAGAAATTCTTGGTGATACGGCAAGATATCCTGGAAAAGACTTCAAATATTTCAGAAAATAATTATTTTGAAAGTTTTTAATAATTGACAAAATAAGGGCGGTGTTTTAATAAATCATACCGCCCTTTTTATACAAAATAAACACATTTGAAATTGAATTACACTAAAATATTTTATCTGCTCGCGGTTTTTACGCTCATAATACTGTTTTCTGCAAAAAATGCTCAAAGCCAGGATACAATAAGCGTTATGCAGTACAATTTACTTTTTTATGGTCTTTTTACTGATTTTTGTACTGAAAATAACAATAATATAGATAACAAGGATGAATATCTGAGAACTATACTGGGGCATTTCCAACCTGAAATTCTTGCTGTAAATGAACTGGGAGGGGGAGTACAGAATCTTTCCAGGATAAGAGATAGCGTGCTCAATGTAAATGGGGTTGATTATTTCGAAAATGCCACATATACCAATACCGGGAATGGGTGGTTTGCCAATGGGTTGTTTTATGACTCGCGAAAATTTGGTTTGTATGATGAAGTAATTGTTAACTCCTTGCTTCGCGATATAAATCTTTATACTTTGTATTACAAATCTGATGATCTTGAGTTTACAAAAGATACTGTATTTATTACTGTTTTAGTTGCTCACCTTAAGGCTGGGCAAACAGCCGAAGATCAACAAACCCGTACGGTTATGGTAAGTAATGCAATGAATTATCTTAATAACAACAATTATTCCGGCAACATCCTTTTTATAGGTGATTTCAATATGAGATCTTCATTTGAACAGGCATATCAGATCATGGTAAATAATGCAAATCCAAATATTCAACTATTTGATCCTGTTGATAAACCAGGAGTTTGGGGTAATAATTCTGATATGGCCCTATACCATACACAGAGCCCGCGCACAGGAAGCCATCCTTGTTTTGTTACGGGAGGGTTCGATGACCGGTATGATTTTATTCTTGCCACCAAATCAATTATGGAAGGATTAAATGGTTTTTCCTATATCGAAGATAGTTATCAGGCGATCGGACAAGATGGTAACAGATTTAACCAGTCCCTGATCAATCCCGCAAACGACAGCCAGCCCCCTGAAATAATCAATGCATTATATAATATGTCAGATCATTTGCCGGTTATGCTGGATATGCTGGTGGTTGACCTGCAAAGTTCAGCAGAAGAGAATTATTTTAAAAAATTTGAAATAAATTACAATAATCCGGTATCTGCTACTCTTGAAATAAAAATAAATTCAGAATTACTCCACGAAGATAAGATTGAGTTTGAGATTTATTCAGTTTCAGGTACATTATTGATGAGCAATCAATTAAGAAAATCTCAAAGTGGAGGAAAATTCAGTATCGATACATCTTTTTTAAAACCGGGTATATATTTGCTAAGGTTTACAATACGGGATGGTTATACATATTCAGGGAAATTGATTAAAATTTGATACTTTTACTGTAATTTTCAGGCAAATAAGAAGTTTCGAAAAAGAAGCAAAGAACAGGATTTTTTCTGAAAATAGCATTTTAAAAAATTATTGCTGATCGTTCATAATAATTTAATGTTTTTATAACATAAAATTAATATTCGAAAATCATTAAAGTACAATAACTGGTTTAATTTTGATGTGTTATTAACAATGCATATTTATGGATAACATTTATCTGTTTTTTGTCATTGCCCTGTTTATTCTTGCGATTTCAGATCTTGTTGTAGGGGTTGGAAATGATGCGGTAAACTTCCTGAACTCAGCTATTGGTTCACGGGTTGCATCTATGAAAGTAATATTAGGGATTGCATCTCTGGGAGTATTGGCAGGTTCTACTTTTTCAAGTGGTATGATGGAAGTTGCCCGGAGTGGCGTTTTTCATCCCGATCAGTTTTACTTCAATGAAATTATGGTGATATTTCTGGCAGTAATGATCACTGATATCATTCTGCTTGATACTTTCAATACATTCGGACTTCCCACTTCTACAACCGTTTCTATCGTTTTTGAATTACTTGGGGCTGCTGTTGCTGTTTCTCTCTACAAAATATATTTGTCGCCTGAAACCCTTCAGGATTTAGGTACTTATATTAATTCGGGCAGAGCGCTTGCAATTATTTCAGGGATCCTGTTGTCAGTTGTTATTGCTTTTACTGTAGGCGCCTTAATCCAGTTTTTTTCACGTTTGCTTTTTTCATTCAGGTATGAAAAAAACCTGCCCTATTTCGGAGCCTTATGGGGAAGTCTGGCTATTACATCAATAGTATATTTTATCCTGGTAAAAGGTGCCAGTGGAGCTTCTTTTATGACCCAGGAGACTATAACCTGGATTGGTGAAAATACATGGCTCATATTGGGGGCTTGTTTTTTTGGTTTTGCAGTAATATCACAAATCCTGATATCTCTGTTCAAGGTAAATATATTAAGAGTAATTGTGCTTATTGGTACTTTCTCCATTGCCATGGCTTTTGCGGGTAATGATCTGGTTAATTTTATTGGAGTACCGTTGGCAGGGTTTGAGTCATTCAAACTTTTTGTTAATGATCCTTCTCTAAATCCTGCTACTTATACAATGGAATCACTTCTATTGCCGGTAAAGACACCAACTCCGTTTCTGCTTGCTGCAGGTATAATAATGATCCTTTCCCTTATATTTTCGAAAAAGGCCCGTTCAGTTACACAAACCGAGGTCGATCTTGCACGACAGGGTGAAGGATATGAAAGATTTTCATCTTCGGTGTTTGCTCAAACATTGGTGCGAAAATCTATGGATGTATCCAGATTTATTCATAAGGTTGTCCCGAAAGTAATTCTGAATAAAATTGACAAAAGATTTGATGACTCTGTTAGTAAAAGGAGAGATAAAATCAGCAAAAATACTGCTGAATTTGACATGCTAAGAGCATCTGTAAATATGTTTGTGGCCAATTTTATCGGTAAAATGAATTTTTTCCCGGCGACCATACTAGAAATCCAGGGAAATCATTGTAAAGTTAAGCTGGAATATAATCAAAAAATGACTCAGTATGTTCAACGAATAACGGTAAGTAGTT
>CAYXIT010000016.1:24753-26025 GCA_964465275.1 uncultured Bacteroidales bacterium
TAGAGCATCTGTTAATTTAATGGTAGCAGGTGTTTTAATTGCAATAGCAACTTCAATGAAACTACCTTTATCAACAACTTATGTTACGTTTATGGTTGCAATGGGGACCTCACTTTCTGACAGAGCCTGGGGGCGCGAAAGTGCAGTGTACCGTATTACAGGAGTAATAACAGTTATTGGAGGTTGGTTCTTTACTGCATTCACAGCATTTACTGTTGCCTTCTTATTTGCATTACTAATAAGGTGGGGAGGATATCCGGCAGCTATTATTGCACTGGTTATTGCATTCACGTTTGTAGTGAGAACAAATTTTATTCATAAAAAACGAAGCAAAGAGAAATTGAAAGTTCTGGAAAAGGAATCAAGAATGTGGACTGAAGAAAATGTAATGATTGAATGTAAGAAGAATATTTTACATACCCTGTCTTCGGTTGCAAAGTTGCATTTTGAAACTACAAAGAGTTTTATTTCAGAAGACCGCAAAAAACTTAAAAAAGAAACAAGAAAAGTAAAAGAGCTGAATGATTTTACCAAGCAACTTAAGCGAGACGTTTATTTCACTTTAAGAAAGCTTGAAGAAGATTCAATTGAAACAGGACATCATTATGTTCAGATTCTGGATTATTTAAGGGAAACAGCTCATTGTTTAACCTATATATGTGAACCTTTTAATGAGCATCTTGATAATGCACATCCATCTGTAATTCCTGAGCAGGAATCAGAAATATTAAGAATAAATGATAAAATAAATCTGTTTTATAAAAATGTATTAAATGTTCTGGATCAGAAAAAGTATGATGACATGAACTCTGTAATTAATGGAAGTATCGAATTAGTAAATGATCTTGAGAAGTTTAAAAAACTACAGATAAAACTGATTAAGAAGGAGAAAGCCGGAACAAAAAACAGTATGGCAATTTTTAATTTTCTTGCCGAAACCAAGAATATGATTCTTTATTCTGTCAACCTTCTGAAGTCTCACAGAGACTTTGTGCTTAAGAACGGTTTTTGATTTTTATAAAACTGCACCGCAGAGCATTTTAATCCTCAATTCCCTAATGTTAATTTTATGTTAACAAGCTAAGGAATCCTTAGCTTTTATTAATTTTGCTGTCCCCAATACTTGAAATCTAACTCATGAATTTCAGTTTTATCCAGTTCCTTACTTTGTTTGGTGCCCTGAGCTTATTTCTTTTCGGAATGAAAGTGATGAGTGAGGGGATTCAGCGCACCGCGGGCGACAGGATGCGACGAATCATGTCTACCATGACC
>CAYXIT010000016.1:26035-44294 GCA_964465275.1 uncultured Bacteroidales bacterium
CCGGTGACAAGATGCGCTCGATACTGAGTGCAATGACTTCCAATCGATTTCTTGGTGTCTTAACAGGGTTTTTGATAACGACACTTGTACAGTCTTCATCAGCATCTACGGTAATGCTTGTTAGTTTTGTAAATGCAGGCTTAATGAGTTTGGTTCAATCAGTTGGTGTGATCATGGGAGCAAATATAGGAACCACTACCACAGCCTGGCTGATATCTTTTCTTGGGTTTAAATTGAATATTTCCGCATTATCATTGCCTATTATCGGAATAGCATTTCCACTGCTTTATTTTTCACGAGATAAGCTTACTTCTCTTGGCGAAACGTTACTTGGTTTTGCCTTGCTATTCATGGGATTGGGATTATTACAGCAAACTGTACCTGATCTTCATTCAAACCCTGAAATGTTCGAGGCTTTGCAGAATCTTACTGATTATGGTTTTGGAAGTATTATGATTTTTCTGGGAATAGGAACATTATTAACTATTGTATTACAGTCATCCAGTGCTACTATGGCTCTTACGCTCGTTATGTGTAATAATGGATGGATAGGTTTTGAGCATGGTGCAGCCATAGTGCTGGGGGAGAATATAGGTACAACCATAACTGCTAATTTAGCAGCCCTGGTGGGTAATGTTTATGCAAAAAGAACTGCACTCGCACATACTCTTTTTAATATTTTTGGTGTAATATGGATGTTGATTGTATTTAATTTATTTATCAATCAAATAGATAACTACATGATCAGGATGGGGCTTAATTCCCCCATGACTGATGCTTCCATGGTGCCATTTGGGCTGGCAATCTTTCATACTGCATTTAATATTGCGAATACTTTTTTACTGATAGGTTTTATTAAATTTATAGTATTAAGTGTTGAAAAGATCATCCCATCAAAGGGTAAAATTGATGAAAAACATCAGCTTGAATATTTTGGCGGAGGTTTTTTGCAACTTGCTGAATTTTCTGTTTTGCAGGCCAAAAGAGAAACCAGAAGATATTGTGATCTGGCACAGAGGATGTTCAACTTCATACCCGAAATGATTTATCAAACAGATCGAAAAAAGTTTGATAAACTTTTGGCCCGGGTTAGCAAATACGAAGAAATAACTGACAGGGTTGAAATAGAAATTTCTACATTTCTAATCAAAGCATCAAGGAAACAATTAAGTACAAATGCATCTGAGCAGTTAAGGAGAATGAGACTGGTGATAAGTGAAGTGGAAAAAATCGGTGATGTTTGTTTTAAAATGGCTACTCTGCTTGATAAAAAGAAGGAGGAGAAGGCTTATTTTACTCCCAAACAGAGAAATGCACTTAACAAAATGTTTGAGCTGGTGAATGAAGCATTTGATGTGATGATGGTCAATATGGAAAGGGGAGAAGCTTTTGCCCGATCAAATATTCAACGGTCATACGAATTGGAGAAAAAGATCAATGCATACAGAGACTCTGTTAATGAAGAGGTTATTGATGATATTGAAAAAGGTTCCTACCAGGTAAAAAGCGGTTTTTATTTCAATAAACTCATTTCCTCCTGTGAGAAAGTTGGCGATTCCATCCTGAATATCAATGAAGCCAATGCCGGGGTGAATATTGAATAAAATGATTTTAGCTACTTTTTATCTTTAACATTCCAGTTATAGTTTCAGCAATATAATCTGCTGAATCTGCTCCCAGCTCAAAAACAACTATATCACCCACATTCCATTTACGCATCATGGGTTTTACCAGCTTTTCTCTAACTACCCAAAACTGAGCCGTCGAATTTTCCTTCACTACACTTTCAACAGCGGGTGCCCAGCCCCGGTTATTGATCTCCATGGGTCCCAGTTCGTCAATAACCAGTAGGTCTGCAGGTTGGGTCAGAGTTTGTGCAATGATGTTGCATCCTTTTTCAATACCGGATTCTTCAAAATAAAAACGGCCATAATTGGGTTTTGCAAGGTCAGGCTGGGTGGAGCACAAAGCAGTTTCTTCTCCCGATTGCAGGTTCTTGATTTTGTAGACATTACGATAACTGTCGTTGGTATTACCCATAGTAACGAATCCCCTGACTGTTAATCCCTGATTTTGCAACATCTCAATCAATTGCAATGTAAAACTGGTTTTCCCCTGGTTGATTCGTCCCGTGAGGACAAATAACGGTTTGCGGTTTTCTTCAGTTTTACGGAAGGCATCCAACAGGGACTGAGAACGACTAAGCATAGCGAAGGCGAGTTTCTTAAATCCTTTAATGTCCCGTGTCTGTCCGTAAAACTCTTCCATGATGCCAGGTAACGCAGAGAAGGCCAGCTCTACCGACTGGTAGAGATTCTGGAAACCGCGGTTATACAACAGGTTTTTTACCACAGGATTTTTTAATTCTGCACTGATGGCCGCAAAGCAGGCAAGCATCAATAATGCCCTTAAGCTCATTTTTAATCCGATGGAAAATCCTTCGATAGTGAGAACATGTTCCAGACCGTTTTTAAAAATAGCCGATAAGAGGATGATAATGCCCAATTGTATCCACAGAGCAGGCTTTCGAAAATACCGCATATTGCTGGGATAACGCAGATAACCCAAAACTACTGCCATGAGAACCAGAATGGCTGAAACCCACAATTCTGCCTGGCTAATCATCAGCATGCCTGTTAGAAGTAATACAAAGCTTAATAAAAGAAGCAGAATGGAGTGATTATTTTTCCTGGTATGCTTAAACAAGTCACTTTGTACGTGAGTTTCTACTGTATGATAGGCCGGACTATCAGCATGAACTTTTAAATAATTTCTTCCTGTTAAGAAACCCATGAATCCTGCCAGGGCTCCACTGAAAAGATACACGAAGCTGAGTAATACCAGTAGCCATGCAGGAGGTAAGTATTCTAATCGCAATTGCCGAATTGCAAAAAAATACATGTTTTCCAGTAGCAGCACGAAATCCCACCCATACAGGATGAGTAAGGTAAGTGCTTTTTGCAGCAAAGCGCTTAATACAGCCAGTGCTCCACCCACTGAATAGGAAAACAAATTACTGCCCGAGAGCCGGATTATTACATCCAGAATGATGGCCTGTGAAAGGATTCCTATCATTGGCCCCAGGATGATGGCACTGGGTGAAATGGATTTCATCAATGCACAAATCAGCCCGGCCCGCCAAATCAATCCCTGGGTTTTCCATACCTGAAAAAAGGAAATGACAAGATACACCGTAATAAAAGATAAAACAGAGCCTGCCAGTGGCAACTTAAGGTTATGCAGCAGGCTTCCAAGCACAATTTCTACTGTAGCCCATAAACTACCCACCACAGAAGCCTTAAGCCATTTTTCGGAGAGTTGTTTTTTGGGGTAGAGTTTCATTGGGGATGACTTGTTTAAAGTTTGAAAGGTTTAAGGGTTAAAAGTTGAATAAATTCCTGATTTTTACTCAATATCATCACGGTAATTGATATTTGCAAAAAGCTTTTCAGAATAAAACTCTTCTTTATCGATTTCCGGGTAAAAAGTTTTTAGCGGTGCTATGGCATCAAATATTTTGTATCGCTTTTCTACCAAGGCTTTCGCCAGGGCAAGGGAGCAGCTTTCGTGGTAATAACTGGCCATGGTTTCTTTAAACTCCTTATGCATGGGCATTACTACCTGGTGGCCAAAGCTGTTTTGCAGGATAAATTCAAATAGTCTGGTGTCGAGCCAGGGTAAATCGCATCCTATAACCAGATGATGCTCTGTTTTGGATTGCTCAATACAGGCGTGAATGCCCGCCACAGGTCCGCAACCGGGAAATGTGTCGGAAACAGCAGAAAGACCGGTGAATGCGTATTTCTCAGGTTCGTTGGTGCTTAGCAGGATTTGCCCGCACAAAGGCTGCAGTGTGGCTATGGAATATTCTATGAGCTTTTTACCATTGAACTCAAACAGGGATTTATCGCTGCCAAAACGACTGCTTTTACCACCGGCAAGGATAATGCCTGTGACACAATTGACGGAAAACAACTCTTTTTCCATAATTGGATGAAATTATTTTGGTGAAAGTATAAAATTTTGCAGAATGGATAATAATCTGATAATATTTGTTCACGAATGAAAACATTTCGTAATTTTGCGAAATACTAAATTGATTTTTAATTCTAATTTTAATGATACACATTATGAGTATGGATATAAAAATTCTCGGAACAGGTTGCCCTAAATGCAAAACCCTTGAAAAACTAACTGTTGAAGTGATTACTGAAAATAATTTTGAAGCAGAAATCTCCAAAGTAGAAGATATCATGCAGATCATGAACTACGGTGTTTTGTCGACTCCAGGTTTGGTTATCGACGAAAAAGTAGCTA
Source organism: uncultured Bacteroidales bacterium (assembly GCA_964465275.1). Classification (GTDB taxonomy): domain Bacteria; phylum Bacteroidota; class Bacteroidia; order Bacteroidales; family UBA7960; genus SKVR01. The sequence continues at coordinate 30,353 of CAYXIT010000016.1, forward strand.
TAAGTGGTCGTGTACCTTCAAAAGATGAAATAAAAAAACAACTGGAAAAACATCAAAATGGTTAAGAAAGTAGAAATCCCGGATGATTTGCAGGAAATTGCAAGATTTGCCAAGGCCTTAAGCCATCCTGTAAGGGTTTATATCCTGAAGAAGCTTTCAGGCCTGAATGCCTGCTGTTATAGTGGCGATTTGGTTGATGAGCTTCCGATAGGTAGATCAGCATTGTCTCAACATTTGAAAGAATTGAAGCATGCCGGTTTGATACAGGGTGAAATTGAAGCACCTTTTATTAAGTATTGTCTGAATAAAGAAAGCTGGGCAAAATTGAAAAATGCCTACACAAAATACTTTGATGAAGAAATAATTGATATAGAAATATAAATTAAAACTCTTGAAAATGAAACAGATTCTGATCGTTGGATTTTTATGCTTTTTACTATCTTCTTGTGGCCAATCAGCTGGAAGTGATAATTCTTCTTCGGCTGAAGCCCCTGCGAACGAAGCCAAAGTGCAGGTGTATTATTTTTATGGTAAGATGCGCTGCGAAACCTGTATTACTCTTCAGGAAGTGGCCCATGATGCCATTATGGAAAATTTCGCTGACAATAAAGATGTTGCATTTCACGAAATTGACTTTTCCCAAGGTGCCAATGCTGCACTTGCAGAAAAGTATGAAGTTGTTTTCAGCAGTTTGATCATTGCCGATGAAAACGAATACAAGGATATAACCGATCAGTCCTTTGCTATGGTACTGGGAGATCCTGACGGGTTGAAAGCTTTGATTGCTGCGGAAACCAATGAATTTCTAAAAAATTAATTATATCCTATCCGCTAACATTTAACATCATGACAAAATTATTTGTAATCGCATTTATGACCTTGGTATGGGGGCTATCTGCCTCCGGACAAAAAATGGAAGTAATGTATTTCAAAGCTGATTTGGCCTGCTGTCGCGCCAAAGCCCGTGATGCGCTGGAGAATGACCTGAAAAGCATCATGGAAAGCAACTTCAAAGATTACAATATCAAGTTTTCCAGTGTTAAAATATCTGATGCAGCCAATAAGGCATTGGTAGAAAAGTACAAGGCTGGTTCACAAACGGTGGTTGTGGTTACCACACACGGACAGAATGAAACAACAAGCGACATCACTGATATTGTTAAAAGTTATTCGCACAACCGTGACAGGGCAAGTCTTAAGAAAAAGCTTTTAACCCTCCTTTCGGAAAATGTAAACTAATTGGCATTATGGAATCTTTACAGCAAATAGTTAGCAGTACTGAGTTTCCTGTACTTGCAGCATTTATTTTAGGTATCATGACTGCAGTAAGCCCTTGTCCCTTAGCCACCAATATATCTGCCATTGGCTTTATAAGTAAAGACATCACTAATAGAAGAACAGTTTTTTTTAATGGACTGCTATACACATTAGGGAGAGCGATATCCTACTCGTTAATTGGAATAATTCTCATTGCAACCCTTAAAGAAGGTGCAAGTACCTATAAAATTCAAAAAGCCATCAGCACTTATGGTGAGTTATTTATTGGGCCTTTATTGATTTTTATTGGTGTATTTATGCTTGATTGGATCAAAATCAGCATCCCTTTTGCCAATAAGTTTTCTTTTAACTTGGAGAAAAGAGCCAAAAAAGGGAGTTTCTGGAGTGCACTCCTACTAGGCATCTTGTTTGCTCTTGCTTTTTGCCCTTATAGCGGAGTACTTTATTTTGGAGCCCTGATACCCATGTCAGTGTCATCATCTGCAGGTTATATTATGCCATTTGTTTTTGCCATTGCTACAGGGCTGCCTGTTATAATCTTTGCATGGATACTGGCTTTCAGCATTTCAGGATTAGGTAATACTTATAATAAGGTCAAGGTCTTTGAATACTGGTTCAGAAGAGTTGTTGCAGTAGTTTTTATTCTTGTGGGATTGTATTATTTGTGGTTGATTTACATCAAATAAATTTTTTAAACTAATATTTCATGATTTTTCGAAATACTAAAACGATTGTATGGAAACCAATAAAGAATTAAAAGTATTATTGTGGATTATTGTCCTCTTTGCTTTAGCATTCTTTCTCCCCATTGAGAGTGCGCGTTTCAATATGGCCATAGTAGCCACTTTCGACCTGGTAAAATGGTATGCCCGTGAGCATGTGGTATTATGCCTGCTTCCGGCTTTTTTTATTGCAGGTGTTATTTCTGTTTTCGTTAGCCAGGGATCTGTACTCCGGTACTTTGGTGCCAATGCCAAAAAATGGCTTGCATACACGGTGGCCGCAGTTTCGGGGACGATACTGGCGGTTTGCAGTTGCACTATCCTTCCCTTGTTCTCAAGTATCCATAAGCGCGGAGCCGGCTTAGGCCCTGCAATTGCATTTTTGTATTCAGGTCCGGCCATTAATATTCTGGCTATTATTTTAACAGCCCGCATTCTGGGTTTTGAAATGGGTGTTGCCCGTATTATTGGTGCAGTGGCGTTTAGCGTGGTCATAGGTATCGTGATGTCGCTGATATACAGTAAAGAAGAAAAGGCAAAGCGCGAGGAGCAAATGAATATTCCATTGCAACCCGAAAAAAGACCAATGTGGCAAACATCTTTCCATTTTTTTACTTTGGTATTGATTCTTGTATTTGCCAACTGGGGCAGCCCTGCCAGCGACGACACGTCAAGTGTATGGTATTACATCTGGGCATATAAATGGTATATCACGGGATTTTTCTCCTTATTGCTTGCATATTCATTGATCTTTATCCTGAAAATCAAATGGCAATGGGTGCTGGCAGCTGTTGTAGCCACGGCTATTTCTGCTTTGCTGGCAACCCATTTTATCTCCAGCCCTGCAATGGCTCCTATTGTTCCTATGTTGGTTGGTATTATAGCCTTAAGTATTATTACTTTATATGATAAACATGATGAAGAGAACAGAGAGTGGACTTTATCTGCCTGGGAATTTACAAAACAAATTATGCCTTTGCTTGCCGTGGGTGTTGTAACAGCTGGTTTTCTTCTGGGTTCTACCCACGATGACATTGCTATCCCCGGTATCATTCCCAATGAATGGATTGCATGGCTGGTAGGAGGCAATTCTGTATTTGCCAATTTCTTTGCTTCCATCGTAGGTGCATTTATGTATTTTGCCACCCTTACCGAAGTGCCCATATTACAAGGCCTGATCGCTTCCGGAATGGGCAAAGGTCCTGCCCTAGCATTGCTTTTGGCAGGGCCATCTCTTTCACTTCCCAATATGCTGGTAATACGTGGTGTATTGGGAACCCAAAAAACTTTAGTTTATGTAATACTGGTGGTGGTGATGGCAACCATTTCAGGTATGATTTACGGAAGTTTCTTTTAAAGGATAGATCAAAAAAGAATCGAAAATAATATCTCAATAAATAAAATAATATTTAAGCGAAATGAGAACAACAAATAAACCCCGGTCACAGGACTTCCATATTGAAGGAGTTAAGCATATTGAACCACAGGAAGCTTTCGAAGCTTTAAAAAATAACAATGCCATATTGATTGATGTGCGCGAGGAAAATGAGGTAAAACTGGAATACGTTCCACTTGATAATGTGTTGTATCATCCCCTGTCGGTCATAATGGACCGTTTGCCCTTTATTGCCAAAGACCAGAATATTATATTGGCTTGCCCCGGTGGTGTAAGAAGTTCAAAAGTAGCCAATTTGCTCAATCTGCATGGATACTCTTCCATTGCAAATCTTGACGGGGGATTTACCATGTGGAAAGCCAAAGGACTGCCTTTTGAAAGGAATCTGTCCACTGGATTAGGTTGTGGCTGTGGTTGCAACACTTCTTTCGATAATCAACAAAATGGATGCTGCTGAGAAATATCATTTTTATTACTGATGGAATAAGAGGTTGGCAACAAAATGGGTATCCCTTTGTAAAGTTTTCTGACACAGAAACAGGCCATTCTTTATAGGATTATTAGCTTTGTAATACTTAATAAGTTTGAAGAAATTTTATTGTCTTAGCTCAATCAGTTCTAAAAAATATAAATAATACCATTAATATGTCAGACCTTTTCAGAAATCACGGAATACAAACCCATGGCATCCTTTCTGTCACTCCCCGTGAAACCCATGAACTTGTAAAAAAGGGTGCATATCTTATCGATCTGCGCGATACTGAATTCTCCGATTATAAAGCTTTTGATGTGGTTAATGTTATTAGTTTGCCCATGGGTGTTTTTGATGAACATGCCGAGAAATTAAATACTGAAAAATATTACATTCTTGCTGATTCATCGGGCCTGAAAAGCCGGGTTTATGCTGAGAAGTTAAAGAAGAAAGGATTCGGTCATGTTTCGAGCATGAGCGGTGGATTTATTGAGTGGGAACGCGATGGAATGCCCGTAAGGGTAGATGTAAACGAGCGCCTTTCAGGTGCTTGTGCCTGCCAGTTGAAACCGCGGGAGAGAAGGAAGAATGACAGTTAGTTTAAGTTTTGTGTTTAATAAACGAAAGTTCCAAGAGCTATTGTGTGATGAATTGTAACCCCTATATTAAAAAACTCTGTATTTTTTTGAAAATATTTGACGTAAAATTACGTCATTAGAAAAATATAACGTAATTTTACGTCACATTTTAAAGTTTTGATTATGAAAAGCACTAAAGAAACTACTTTCGATGAGCAACTATTTCACAAAGCAAAACTCTTTAAAGCACTTGCGCATCCGGCAAGATTGGCCATACTGAAGTATCTTGCTGAAATTCAAACATGTATTACTGGTGATATTGCCGAAGAACTTCCTCTTAGTCGCACCACCGTTAATCAGCATTTAAAGGAACTTAAAGATGTAAATCTCATTCGGGGTACAGTGGAAGGAGTGAAAACTAACTATTGCCTGAATGCCAAAGCCATTGAATTGCTAAGAAAAGAAACCGACGATTTTTTATCCAAAATTGATGTGAAGAAGAACTATTGCTGAATATGAACCCGATTTTAGGAAATTAAAAAAAGTGAGAAAGTAAGAAAGTAAGAAAGTAAGAAAGTTGGAAATTAAGTAAAGAATTTAGTGCCTTAATCTTAACCTTAACCTATGAAGATCCTCATCCTATGTACCGGAAATTCCTGCCGCAGCCAGATGGCCCATGGTTTTATGGAATCCTTTGACAAAAGAATGACTGTGCGCTCGGCCGGAACTGAAGCTTCAGGTAAGCTCAACCAGAAAGCCGTTGCAGCAATGAAAGAAATCGGAATTGATATCAGTCACCATACATCTGACTCAGTTGATAAATACCTGGGTGAAGAGTGGGATTATGTAATCACTGTTTGCGGCGGTGCCAATGAAAATTGTCCTGCATTTATGGGCAAAGTTAAACATCGTCTTCATATCGGTTTTGATGATCCGTCGCACGTTACCGGCTCAGAAGAATACATCTGGAGCGAGTTCATTCGTGTGCGTGAGGAAATCAAAGAAGGTTTTTACAAATTGTATATGGAAGAAATTGAACCACAGTTATAATAGAAACCGCAAGGAGCGCTAAGAAGGCGCAAAGAACGCAAATTAATATTTGCGAACCCTGCGTAAATCCTTGCGAGCCTTGCGGTTAAATCGTTTAAGATATGCAAGAAAAAGACATAAAAACCATTGTAAAAGAAAAGTACGGTCGTATTGCTCTGCAAACTGAGCCCGCTGGTTGTTGTGGCCCGGTTTCCGATTGCTGCGGCTTGGATTATAGCGTCTTCAGCGAAAATTACGAAAACCAGCATGGCTATAATAAAGATGCTGATCTTGGACTTGGATGCGGAATACCCACCGAATTTGCGGATATACAACCAGGGCACCATGTGCTCGATCTGGGCAGCGGTGCCGGCAATGACTGTTTCGTGGCACGGGCCATTGTTGGAGAAACGGGCAAGGTGACCGGGCTGGATTTTTCAGAAGAGATGCTGACTAAGGCACGCCAAAATGCTGAAAAACTGGATTATGCAAATGTAGAATTTGTGTTAGGCGATATTGAAGAAATGCCCCTGGAAGATGACCAGGTTGATGTGGTGATTTCCAATTGCGTGCTCAATCTGGTGCCGGACAAGGATAAAGCTTTCGCAGAAATTATGCGCGTATTGAAAGATGGTGGTCATTTCTGTGTTTCGGATGTTGTTCTCAGGGGAGCACTACCGGATAAACTTAAAAAAGATGCTGAAATGTATGCAGGTTGTGTATCAGGAGCCATGCAAATGACAGATTACCTGGAAACAATCCGTAAGGTCGGTTTTAAAAATGTGCAGGTAAATAAGCAGCGCAGCATTGAAGTACCGGCAAATATTCTGTCCAAGTACCTGAACCAAGAAGAAATGCAGGATTTCCGAAGTAAAGAAACAGGTCTTTTTTCCATAACAGTAAGTGCTTATAAATAAAAATAACCGCAATGAGCGCTAAGGAGATGCAAAGAACGCAAATTAATCTTTGCGAACCCTGCGTAAATCCTTGCGAGCCTTGCGGTAAAAAAAACATTTAAAATACTATGACAGATCCAATCAAAAAGACAGTAATTCCCGACCAGCAAAAGAAAACGATTGGCTTTTTTGAAAAATACCTCACATTATGGGTTGCCATGGGTATCGTGGTGGGTATTGGAATCGGCCACTTCGTTGGCGATGGCATAGAAGTAATAAGCAGCCTTGAAATTGCCAGGGTTAACATTCCTGTGGCTATTCTGATCTGGCTTATGATATACCCCATGATGCTCCAGGTCGATTTTGGAAGTATCAAAAAAATAGGCAAGAAACCGAGAGGGGTTGTCTGGACTCTCATCATCAACTGGGCCATTAAGCCTTTTACCATGGCATTTTTTGCGTGGATATTTTTTGATAAATTATACTCAGCCTGGATTGACCCTTCTTTGGCAGGAGAATACATTGCCGGTGCAATTATCTTAGGTGCCGCCCCTTGTACCGCCATGGTGTTTGTTTGGTCTTATCTAACCGATGGAGACCCGAACTATACACTTGTGCAGGTTTCGGTTAACGACCTGATCATTCTTGTTCTGTTTATTCCCATTGTAGGTCTTCTTTTGGGAATTACTGACGTAATTATTCCTTACGATACCCTGGTGGCCAGTGTGGTGATCTTTGTGGTAGTTCCTTTGGTGGCGGGTGTTATAACACAGCGTATCTTGCTGCGAAGCCATGGGATAAAGTGGTTTAAGGATGTGTTTCTTCCCAAACTAAAGCCTGTAAGCATTGTTGCACTGCTTGTAACCCTTGTGCTGTTATTTGCCTTCCAGGGGCAGAATATTCTGAATAATCCCCTGATCATTCTTTTGGCTGCTGTGCCCCTGGTGATTCAAACCTACTTCATCTTTTTCCTGGCCTGGTTTGGCGGGAAAAAACTGAATCTGAAACATGCCGTATGTGCTCCTGCTGCCATGATTGGTGCCAGTAATTTCTTTGAACTTGCTGTGGCGGTAGCCATTGCCCTGTTTGGCCTTCAATCACCTGCTGCACTTGTTACCGTGGTGGGGGTGCTGGTGGAGGTGCCGGTGATGCTTTCGCTGGTGGCATTTGCCAACAGAAACAGGTATTGAAATATTCATTTTTATTTTTCACCCCGGTTGAATGTATTCTTTTTCGCCGGGGTGTTTTTTTTACAAAATCCCGGATCAGAATTTCTTTGCCTGGCTGCAACTTTAGGTTAAGGCTTTTTTCAAAATATTTTTACTTTTGAGAAAGATTAATCAATAACTTTTTGATTGATTGTCTTTCACCTTAATTAATGAATAGAATTTTTTGATGAGATAAGAATTTTAACCCAATTAAATTACAGGATATGAAGGATCTGGATAAAAACATTGCAGAAAGAGTGAACCAGTGGATGAGTGAAGGTTACGACGAAGAAACCAAAGCTACCATCAAAAAAATGCTGGAGAGCAGCAGCAAAGAAGAATTAACTGATGCTTTTTACCGCGACCTGGAGTTTGGTACCGGCGGACTCAGAGGAATCGTGGGTGTGGGAACAAACAGGGTTAACAAATACACCATTGGTGCGGCAACGCAGGGATTGAGTAACTATCTTAAAAAACAATATCCCAATCAGCCCATCAAAGTGGCTCTTGCGCATGATAACCGAAATTTTGCTGAATACTTTACCCAGGTTACAGCCGATGTTTTTTCTGCCAATGGAATATATGTGTACCTTTTTGATGGATTACGGCCTACTCCCGAGCTTTCATTTGCCATCAGGCATTTTGGCTGCCAGAGTGGTGTGATGCTTACAGCTTCTCACAACCCTAAGGAATACAGTGGTTATAAAGCATATTGGAATGATGGCGGTCAAATTATCGCACCACACGATACGAATATTATTGATGAAGTTTTAAAAATAGATTCCATTTCAAAAATCAACTTTAAAGCAATACCGGGAAACATTGAGAGGATTGGTCGAGAAATTGATGAGCTATTTATCGAAAAGGTGAAATCGGTTAGCTTAAATCCTGATGTGATTAAAAAACAACACGATCTGAAAATTGTATTTTCTCCCCTGCATGGTACAGGAGTACACCTGGTTCCGGAAGCATTGAAAAGCATAGGGTTTACCAATGTAAATCTGGTAGAAGAACAATGTACCATTGATGGCAATTTCCCAACCGTTATTTATCCCAATCCCGAAGAAAAGGAAGCCCTTACCATGGCACTGGATAAGGCAAAGCAGATTGATGCTGATCTGGTAATGGCAACGGATCCTGATGCCGACCGGGTGGGTATTGCTGTGAAAGATGACAATAATGAATTTGTTCTTCTTAATGGAAACCAAACCGGCACATTGCTTTTCCATTATCTTCTCCACCAGTGGAAGCAAAAGAATATGCTAAAAGGGAATGAATACATTGTAAAAACCATTGTTACCACTTATTTAATTGACCGCATTGCTGAAGCTAAGGGAGTTAAGTGCTATAATGTACTTACTGGCTTCAAATTTATTGGTGCTCTCATGACTGAACTGAAGGGGAAAGAAATATTTATTGCAGGTGCAGAGGAGAGTTATGGTTATCTGATTGGCGATCACGTAAGAGACAAAGATGCGGTAGTTGCATGTAATATGATTGCAGAAATGACCGCATGGCATCTTGGCAATAACAGAACTCCCTGGCAGATGCTGAAGGAGATTTACAGCGAATTCGGATTCTTTAAAGAAGAACTGATATCAATTACCAAGTCAGGTAAGAAAGGAGCAGAGGAAATCAAAGAAATGATGACTGGTTTCAGAGAAAATCCTCCAAAATCACTCGGAGGTAAGAAAGTGGTAAAAACTATGGACTACCTGGCATCGCAGGAAAAGGATCTGGAAACCGGTAAGGTAACTGCTATTGATTTACCCAAATCCAATGTGCTGCAGTTCCTTACGGAGGGCGGTAATCTCATTTCTGCAAGACCATCGGGCACCGAGCCGAAAATCAAATTCTACATCAGTGTAAACACTCGTCTGGATTCTCCTGAAAATTATTATGAAAAAGAAAAAGAATTAAAAGCTTTAATTCAGGCGATTAAAAAAGATTTGAGCTAAACTGATAAATCTGATACAGAATCAATTGGATTGTCTTAAGCTTTTGTTAGTATTATTGAAATGATCAGGTTTTGATAATCTTGCTATCTTTACGTTTAATACTTACGTTAATGATATTTAGCAAATGAGATTAATAAACCTGATCATTGTTATAATAATTTTAGGTTCTGCATGTAATCGCAAGCCCCGTGAAGTTATTGTTATTGATCCAAACAATATGGCAAGACAAGCTTCAGATGAAGCAGATACTGTTTATAACCCACTGAAGGTTGCAGTATCAGCCATACTTTCCCCCAGGGAAACCTATGAATCTTACGAAGATATTTTCAGATACATCTCAGATGAAATGGGATATCCTGTTGAGTTTCATCAAAGAAAAACCTATGCTGAGATCAACCAGATGCTTGAAGCAGGACAGTTGGATTTTGCCTTCATTTGTGCAGGTGCATATATTGAACTTGACACTACCAGGGGAGTTGAACTTCTGGCAGTACCTGTAAGTGCTGGCAGGTCTCAATACAATGCATATGTTATTGTTTCAAATGCTTTTGCTGCCCAAAGCTTTGAAGATTTAAGAGGAAGCCGGTTTGCTTTTACCGATTCGCTGTCAAATACGGGCTATTTATATGCATTACATCGACTGAAGGAATTTAATGAAACCACCGAGAGCTTTTTCGAATCCACAATGTTCACTTATGGTCATGATATTTCCATTCAGCTTGTGGCAAAGGGAGTTGTTGATGCCGCAACTATTAATCAGTTGATTTTTGATTATCTTAAAGCTTATCATCCCGAAAGAATTGAAGGAGTGAGAATAATTGAAGTATCGTCTGATTATGGAAATCCGCCTTTAGTAATTTCACAAAGACTTAAAGGTGAAAAAAGAGAGCAATTGAAGCAACTGCTACTTTCCATGCATGATAACATTCAGGCAAGCTCAATTCTGGATGATTTATTGATTGACCGTTTTATTGAAGGAGAAGATGATGACTATAACTCTGTGCGGGAAATGAAACAAGGACTCTGAGATTAATACACCATTTATGAATCAAATATCATTAAAAAATAAAGGGTCTGAGAGGGTAAAGGTCCCACTCTTTTGGAAGTTTACCATCGGTATGGTGGTTGTTGTTGTGTTATTCGGAAGTATTAATGTGGCATTGGTTCACCGTATTATTTTTTCTTCTCTTGAAGAAGAACTGCAACAGAAAGGTATATTCATGTCGCATATTATCTCAGAAAGGGCCATTAATTATATTCTTTTCGATGATATTGTAGCTCTTAATGTTTTGCTGGATGAAGTAAAAGCAGCAGAGGAAAGCATTGAATATATTCTGGTTTGTGAGCCTGATTGTCAGATTAAAGCCCATACTTTTGACGGACTGGTTCCCGAAGGCTTGCAAAATGTACATGATCGCCAGCAAAAAAATGAAGTAATTTCTGCACACGTTCAGTTTGAAGGGAGTGACAAACTTATAAGGGATATTTCGATTCCATTACTGGATGGCAACATTGGGTTTTTGAGAGTAGGACTTACCGAGGATAATATTGCAAGAACACTTGATAAGGCAACCGGTACACTATTGGGCATGATTATGTTTCTGGTGGTTATCAGCCTGGCAGGAACTTTTATTTTTTCTTACCTGGTTACCAGTCCGGTTAAAGATATCAGCAACATTGCCGATAACCTGGATATGCAATCTATACAGGAGAAAAAAGTAATGTTTGCATCTCGTTATCCCGGAAGGGTAGAAAGAATTATGGGATTATTGCCGGGTGATGAAATCGATATTCTTGTATCCAGGTTTAATGAAATGGTTAATCGACTCCAGAAAGCCTACGATGAACTTGAGGTTGCTCAGAAAAAACTCATCCAGTCTGAAAAACTAGCTTCAATAGGCACACTGGCATCGGGAGTTGCCCATGAAGTGAATAATCCCCTGGCGGGTATTATGCATTGTATCATGAGAATGAAAAAGTATCCTGACAATAAAGTCGAAGCTGAGAAATATCTCGATCTGATGGAAGAAGCGGCAAAGAAAATGGAAGTTGTAGTGAAAAACCTTCTCGATTTTGCACGAAAACCCGACTTTCATAAAGTAGACCTGGATCCCAAAGAGGCACTTAAGAAGGCTTTATCACTTGCCAGGCACAGATTGGAGAAAGAAAGGATCAATGTTACACTTAGCAGTTGTCCGCACAACGTGTTGATAATTGGAAACAAAAATCAGCTCGAACAGGTTTTTCTTAATCTGATTATTAATAGTATTGATGCAATTTCAGAAAAAAAGAATAAGGTTTCTGGATTTTCAGGTGAGATTAAGGTTATCTGCGGGGTACTGGAAAAAGAAGAAAATTTCCATATTCAAATAAAAGATAATGGTATTGGCATCGCTGATGAGAATCTTAATAAGATATACGATCCTTTTTTCACAACCAAACCACCCGGAAAAGGAACCGGATTGGGGCTGTCAGTAAGTATGAATATTATCAGAGACCATGATGGAGAACTGGAGATCCAAAGTGATTCAGAATCCGGAACCATTGTAAATATAACCTTACCGATAAAATTATTATCATAGATATGAAAATATTTCTAGCTGAAGATGAAAGGATTCTCAGGGTAAGCCTTGCTGATGAACTCAGGGATGCAGGTTACCAGGTTTTTGAGTTCGCTGAAGCCTCAGGAGTACTGCAGAAAATAGCTGAAGAATCGCCCGATCTTTTGATAACCGACATACGGATGCCAGGTATAGATGGTTTGGAGCTCCTTGAAAAAGTTAAACAGATCTCCCCGGAAACAATTGTGGTGGTAATGACTGCTTATACATCAGTAGATACAGCTATTAAAGCTTTGAAACTTGGTGCATATGATTATCTTTCCAAACCTTTCCGGAATGAAGAGATACTTCATCTTACCGAAAGAGTTTCAGAATTACGGGAAATCAAACAAGATAATAAGAGGCTTCAGACCCAGGTAAGTGAGAAGTTTGATTTCTCAAGCTTTGCAGGTAAAGGTGAATCTGTTAAAAAGATATTTGAACTGGTTAAATCCGTGGCCCATTCCAATGCATCAGTATTGATTACCGGTGAAACAGGAACAGGTAAGGAAATGCTTGCCAATATCATTCATTATAACAGCAACAGGAGTAATAAACCATTTGTAAAAGTGAGTTGTGCCATACTTGCCCGGGAAGTATTTGAAAGTGAATTATTCGGTCATGAGAAAGGGGCTTTTACCGGTGCTGAAAAATCTCGCAAAGGGCGTTTTGAAGCTGCGGACAAAGGAACTATTTACCTTGATGATATTGATGATGTACCTCTTGAGTTGCAGGTGAAACTTTTGCGGGTTTTACAGGAACATGAAGTGGAACCCGTGGGCGCCAACCAGGCTGTAGAAGTAGATGTCAGGGTGGTGGCATCAACCAAATATGATTTAAAACAATTGATTGCTCAAGGGAAATTTCGCGATGACCTTTATTATCGTCTGAATGTAATTCCTATCCATATTCCACCGCTCAGAGAAAGGAAGGATGATATCAGGGTGCTTGTAAAAAGATTTCTGCAAGAATTCACACAAGGCAAACCAATGCAGATTGACCCTGATGCGCTGGTTGTTTTGGAAAACTACAAATGGCCCGGCAATGTCAGGGAACTTAGAAACCTTATGGAAAGACTGGTACTTACCACTACAGGAAACCAGATCACTGTTGCAGATATTCCTGCTGAGTTTATCAGACCTGATGTTTCAGAGACTGATACTGAGTTGAGCGATCAGTGGAATCTTGAAGATATATTGGCTAATACGGAAATCAAACTTATTAAAGCGGCGATGCTCAGAAGTGGTGGAAATAAAACCAAAGCTTCTAAACTCTTAAATATTCCCTTGTCAACTTTTCGTACAAAAGCAGAGAAATACGGCCTGGATTTAAGCTAAAAATCCTTAAAATAATTTTTATTTAGTCTTAATAAGCTGCGGAATTTCGCATGAATATGCGGGATTCCGCAGCTTTTTTTGATGTATTTCCGTAATCGGGCACCGATTTGCTATTTCTGTAAATTCTTAGTAACTTCATAATAAGCGTGTTGCTTGCGAAAACAAAAAATTGGCTTTTTTGTGCTTAAATACGGTATAAGACTTGCCAATAGAAAAGCCGATGATAAATTTAATAATATGTTTAACACTCTTGAAAATCAAAAATCAATGAATTCAATTTTAAAAATTAATCTTATGCGTTTTAATAAAAATCTGTATTCGTTACTACTGGTAACTTTTTTCTTATTCAGTTCTGCAGTTTTAACTGCCCAGAGTGGTTATCAGCTTAGCTCCGGTCAGGAGTTTAAAGTTTCCGGAACATCCACACTTCATGACTGGGATATGGTTTCTGAAGGAGCACGTGGCCAG
>CAYXIT010000016.1:44325-45567 GCA_964465275.1 uncultured Bacteroidales bacterium
CAACCATTGTTTTGGAGAATGGTGAAATCAAAGAAATTAAGAATCTTCGTGTTGATTTACCGGTAAAGTCACTCAAAAGCGGAAACAACAGGATGGATCGCACAGCTTACAGTGCTATTAATGCTGACAAACACGATTATGTGAGCTTTGAGCTTACAGGTGTTCGCAATATTACCCCTCAGCAGGTATTAGCATCAGGTAATCTGACCATTGCAGGAACAACCCGTCCGGTAACCCTTCGCACCGATTATACAGTAAACGGAAATTCTGTTTCTTTTTCAGGTGCTCACAATATAAAATTCACTCAGTTTGATGTGGATCCTCCAACTGCATTGCTTGGAACAGTAAGAACCGGTGATGAACTGAAGATCGCATTTGACGTAAACTTTAATCCTTCATCCAGAGCGAAGTAACCCAGGTTTAGAGTCTTGATGATCATTTTTTAATTTCTAAATAATCAATATGAATATGAGAAAAACAATTATTGCAAGTTTATTAATAGCAGGTTTATTTGCCCCTTCATTTGCTCAGGAGAGGGATTTGCAGTTTTGGCGTCCTAATGATAAAAGAGGTATTAACACCTTTGAATCAGCCAAGTTGGATACTGTAGAATATAATGGTCTCAGAGTAAGAATAGGTGGTGCAAACACACTTCAGTTTCAGGCAATTGAAGCAAGTAATAGTGGTGCTGTAGAAATCTTTGACCTGGGTTCAAATTTTAACCTGGCAACATCTAACCTTGATCTCGATGTTCAGTTATATCCGGGTTTGCGCATGCACCTTCGCACCTATCTTTCTTCGCGACACCATGCACAGCCTTATGTAAAAGGTGGTTATATGCAGGTTGACAGACTTGACTTTATCAAGCCAGGATTCATGTCATCACTTATGGATAAAGTTACTATTAAAGTGGGTCATATGCAGATCAACTATGGTGACAATCACTTCAGGAGAACAGACAATGGTCAGGCTATTTACAATCCATTTGTCGGGAACTATATTATGGATTCGTTTACTACTGAAGTTGGTGCTGAAGTTTATTACCAGAACAATGGATTAATCGGTATGCTGGGTATGACCAATGGAAAACTGAATCAAAGTACTGTTAAACCCCCTGAAGATGCACCCCAAACCAAGCCTTCTATTGTTGCCAAACTGGGTTATGACAGCCAGTTGAATGAAGATCTCAGACTCAGGTTAACAGGTTCGGTTTATCATACCGGTGAATCTGGAAGAACCTAT
>CAYXIT010000016.1:45577-47600 GCA_964465275.1 uncultured Bacteroidales bacterium
GCCGGTTCAAGATACTATAACATACTTACTGATAACTCCGGTGAATTCAGGATCCCTCGTTTTGATCCCGGTTTTGTTAATGAATTGACAGCGATCATGTTTAACACTTTTGTGAAGTTCCAGGGTGTAGAATTTTATGGAGTTTTCGAAAATGCATCAGGTAAAGCTGCAGCTGAAACTGACAGAAGAAGTTTCAACCAATATGGTGCAGAATTGCTATATCGTTTTGGTCAGGATGAAAGATTTTATCTGGGTAGCCGCTACAACCTTGTAAGTGGCGAAACCAATGCTGGTGATGATATTGATATCAGCAGATTCAATATTGGCGGTGGTTGGTTTTTTACCAGGAATGTGCTGGCTAAAGCTGAATTTGTAAGCCAGAATTACGAAGGTTTTCCTGCAACAAGTGCATTTGAAGAAGGAAAATTCAGTGGTATTATTCTGGAGGCAATTATCAGTTTCTAAAACAAACAGTTTCAATGGGTGCGGGAAAAATTCCGCACCCTTAAATCAACCAGAAATAAGGACAATATCATGCGTATATTTTTCTCGTTTTTCCTGATAATCATCTCATTAAATGTTTTTGCTGGTTCCGAAATTACCCGATTCTGGCACGTAACAGGGGCAAGTTCTTTGCAGATCAACGGAACTACCAATGTAAATACGTTTCAATGTGGTTCAGCTTATGAAAGTGGATCTGATATGATCAGAGAACGTTGGGATCCTTATAGTGAAAAGTGGGAAATTCATGGTAGCGTTTTCATTGAAGTTGAAACGTTTGATTGCAAAAACCGAATGATGAATAATGACTTCAGGAGCACTTTAAAGCATCATGAGTATCCTGAAATCAAAATAGAATTCCTGAATCTTAAAGAAGTACAGGAACAAAATAATACCCGAAAGGCCCAGGGGTATATAAAAATTACCCTTGCCGGCAAATCCCACCAGTACTTCCTGAATAGTGAGCTTGAATTTCTTGATGATCAGTACAGCATTTTAAGTGGAGAGCAAATCTTTCGGTTCTCTGATTTTGGACTTGATCCTCCGCAAAAAGGATTTGGACTGGTAAAGGTAAATGATGAAATTCGCGTGAGTTTTGATCTTATTCTTGAACGAACTGCTTATACAGAAAATTAATTCAATAAAACTTAATAGGAATAAAAAAAAACCGTTGGGCCTTTGCCCAACGGTTTTTTTTGTGGCTTTGGTGTTATTTTATCTTTCCGACAACCATCCAGGCAAAACATTCTCTTTAAAATCTTTTTTCATCTGGCGTTGTCGATCCATATCCAGGCCGATAAAATCCTGTGCTTTTGCTTTGGTTGAAATATCTGGCATTTCAATAGGAAACTCTTTTCCATACTTAGCAAGAATGGTTGCAAGAATTATTCTTGCTTCCTGGCTTTTTTGAATAGAAGTACCCAACACCCTGAGGGCTTCATTCGGGGAGTGAATGCCATAGGCATTTGCAGCAGCTACCCAGTCCCAGCGCCATTGAGCGTGACGTATTAACTGAAGTACATCCTTCATTTCTTCTTCAGTAGCTCCGGCATCCCATGCATATTTTGCTTCAATATGCAATTGTGCCAGATTTTTCTCAACAATCCGGCGCAACTCTGAAATTTTATCCTGGCGATCATAAACATTAGCCCGCAGAGTGGCTTCACTTTCACGATGGCATACCTGACATGTAGCTTCTATGTTTTGCAAAGGACTCGTAATATGATGGTTGGTAAATTTTATTCCACCTTCACGTTGATAAGGCATGTGGCAATCAGCGCATGAAACTCCTCTTTGTGCATGAATTCCTGTTTTGTAAAGCTCATAGTCAGGATGTTGTGCCTTGAGCATAGGAGCTTTGCTTAAGCTATGAACCCAATCGGTGTGTTGAACATTATCTTTATATTCTTCCATTTCATCAGCAGAATAACCTTCATCCCAGGGAAAAATTAAGTAATTGTTCTCGCCAAAGTAATATTCCACATGGCACTGTGCACATACAAGTGAACGCATTTCCTGATGG
>CAYXIT010000017.1:0-2225 GCA_964465275.1 uncultured Bacteroidales bacterium
AATTGGGATAAACGTACCAGTCTTCAGGCGGAAAAGTCGTTTCAACAAAGGTTTCTACAATAGCCAGCTCAGGTACTGAGAATGCTTCTGTATAAATGTAAACCGGGTCAACCGAAGAATTGGTCTGCAGTGACAAATGCCCCGGGTAGTCGCCCACTTCTTCCGGCACAAAGCGAATATCCACCAGCTGGGTTTCACCCGGGGCAATGGTGCCCGAGAAATTGGTGACAAATGGCATACCGCCGGCTTCAAGACCGCTGATAACAAGGTCTTCCGTACCGGTATTTATCACCGTTACATTCAGCATTTTCTCTTCATTCTCGCGGATGTAGAGAAAGTAAAGTTGTGACGGGATGATGGATACTGCGGGGCCAACAGGAATATCCTCAAACCACATACGGATATTGGGCCGGTAAGGCTGCAACTGCCCGTTGGTGGGCGGATTGTTCACATCGTAAGCCGGTGAACCATCTTTGGTGGCTATTATGCTCATATTACCCGTAACCTGCGTGCTGTGGAATACCGAATTGAGCCTGAAACCCGGCTTATCTTCAGTCATGGCTATAAGCAGATTGTCTGTATTGTTGTATTCGAAAGGTACTGTCAGCGGAATTTCCATCCAGCCCTCCTGGTTCATTACCGGATACTCACCTTCATATACCAGTGTAAGACCTTCAGTGATGTAATCGGTAAGCTCATCCTGACTGGTATGTGCCATAAACACCCTGATCTGATCAGACCAGCGGCTGCCTCCCTCGTAGTAAAAAGCAATCTTATGGATGCGCTGTCCATCCGTATTCAGTTCCTCCTGCAGGAAGATTGTCTGCGAATAGCTGTAACCATAAAAGGGGTTGATGGGCAAACCGGCATCTTCGGTGCCGGCACCGATCTCAATATCCGGTGCCTGGGCACCGGCAGTAAAAGTTGCCAGAATGATGGCCAATGTAACTAACAGTGTTGGGTAGAGTTTTTTCATTTTTTTTGTGTTTGGGTTAGTGATTTACCACGGAGCCGCTGAGGCGGGGAGTCCGCGAGGTATTTTTATGTTTTGTACTTTGATATTAGCTTCTTCCGTCTTCCGTCTTCGGTTCCCGAATCGCCTTCGGCTCTCGGGACTTCGGGCTGTCGCCCTCAGCTACGGTCTTCGGTCTTCTCACTACATTCTCTCCGGTACCTCTATTCCAAGCAGATCCATAGCAGTTTTGATCACCCGGGCAGTGAGTTGCGAAAGTTCTACCCTGAATAAGGATACATCCTGATCGGGTTCATTGAGCACCGAAAAATCATGATAAAACTGGTTAAACTCCCTGGCAAGTTCATACACATAATTTGCCATGTGGGCCGGGCTCATTTCATTGGCAGCATCCTTTACCACCTGCGGAAATGCATACAATGTGCGTATAAGATGTTTTTCTTTTTCATTCAGCGATACTTTGTCGCTATCGTAGTCCTTGTCCGGTAAATCTTTCTCTTCTGCCTTGCGCAATATACTGCGAATACGGGCGTGGGTATACTGAATAAAAGGACCTGTGTTTCCGTTAAAGTCAATAGATTCTTCAGGGTTAAACAGCATATTCTTTTTGGGATCCACTTTCAGGATGAAGTATTTTAAGGCTCCCAGCCCAATTACATGAAAAAGTTTTTCTTTTTCTTCATCACTGAATCCTTCGGTTTTTCCCAGTGCTTCGGTAGTTTCTTTTGCAGTGGTATACATTTCATCCATCAGATCGTCGGCATCCACCACAGTACCTTCGCGTGATTTCATTTTGCCCTGGGGCAATTCCACCATGCCGTATGAAAGGTGTTCCAGGCTACCGGCATAGGGTTTCTCCAGCTTCTTCAATATCTTCGCAAGCACTTCAAAATGATAATTTTGCTCATTACCAACCACATAGATCATTTTAGATGCTTCATAATCATCGTAGCGGAGTTGCGCAGTGCCAATATCCTGGGTCATATATACCGATGTACCGTCGGCACGCAGCAGCAACTTCTCATCCAGACCTTCATCCGACAGGTCAGCCCATACGGAGCCATCTTCTTTCTTATATAAGGCATTTTTTTTCAGGCCATCCAGCACGATTTCCTTACCCAAAAGATAAGTATCAGATTCGTAATAGACTTTTTGAAAAGATAGCATCTGCCTCTTGGGTCTTGTTGAAAAACGCAGCAAAAAATTTAATCCATTCCGCTTTTCCTAGGGGTGTTTCTTCAACCCAATCACC
>CAYXIT010000017.1:2235-43982 GCA_964465275.1 uncultured Bacteroidales bacterium
CTTACCCAAAAGATAAGTATCAGATTCATAATAGATCTTATCGAAGAAAACACCCAGCCTTTGATACGTGGAGTCGAAACCCTTGTAAACCCAGCCGTTCATCTTTTTCCAGATATCAACTGTTTCAGGATCCCTGGCTTCCCACTTGCGGAGCAGTTCACGTGCCTGCTGCATTAAAGGGGCGTTATTGCGTGCATTTTCATCGTCAAGCAGTTGCGATTCTTTCAGAGCCAGTATTTCTTTGCGCAGCTCCGTTTCAAACATTACATAATAATCACCAACAAGTTTATCACCCTTCTTACCTGATGATTCGGGTGTTTCTCCCTTGCCCCATTTCATCCAGGCGAGCATCGACTTGCAGATGTGTATGCCCCTGTCGTTCACCAGGTTTACTTTCACTGTTTTTTTACCGGCTGCTTCAATAATCTGTGCCACTGAATAACCCAGCAGATTATTACGAATGTGTCCGAGGTGCAAAGGTTTGTTGGTATTTGGGGAAGAATATTCAATTACTACCGGATCGGGATCATCAGCCGGAAACTTACCATACTTGCTATCACCGGCTGTTTCATGAAGAAAATTCTTCCAGAATGTATCATTCAGAGAAAGGTTAAGAAATCCCTTTATCACGTTAAAACTCTCAACTTCATCCAGGCTTTGCAGAAGTTCTTCACCTAATGCCCGGGCAGTGTCCTCCGGCGACCTGCGTGCCAGCTTTACAAAAGGAAATACAACAAGCGTAAAATCGCCGTCAAAATCCTTTCGTGTGGGTTGCAATGCAATTTTTTCACGTTCCACATTCTGGCCAAACAGCTTTTCTATGGCCTGCTGTACCTGATCTGTTATTTTTTCTTCTATCCGGATCATACACTTATTTTTAGATGGCAAATTTAGAGCTTTTTTTGGGAAATGATTTAATCAGGCACCGGGGCTTTTGGAAGGTAGTAAGAAAGATATGTAAGCTATAAATTGCTTAAACAAATTACTTAATGGTTTGCCTATCCAAAGGAAACCAAATCCTATTCTCCATTTTAAAGTTTCCCTGTTTCACTGTTTTCTTACCAACTTATTTTTCCATCAACACATCAACCATCAACCCATAAACCAATTTTAACTTGTATTTAGAAAAAAACATTTTACATTTACAAACTTTAATGAAAAGTGATTTATTCAGGACGCATTTTCAAGCAAAACAGATGTCCCTGGTTTCTTTGTTTTTTATCTATTATTTCAAAAATAAAAACATATGTTATACAAAAGGTTACTTATTGCATTTTTTGCTCTGCTGCCCCTGCAGTGGGTTTTAGCGCAGAGCAACTTTTCCTTTTCTCCTGAAGCGGTTGAAGGAAGGCTGAGGGCAGACGTTTATACACTTGCTTCTGAAGAATTCGAGGGACGTGAATCAGGTACTCCCGGTGAAGAACTGGCTGCTCAGTACATTAAAGAAAGAATGACAGAAGCCGGACTTAGCCCGCTTTTTGGTGATTCTTTTTTTCAGAATTTTGAGTTCTCCGGAAGGCTTGAACTGGGCGATGAAAATTTTCTGGTTGTCGGAGAACAGGATTTTGTGCTTGAAGAAGACTTTTTTGTGCTGTCGAATTCAGAAAGTAAAAGGGTATATGCCCAGGCGGCATATGCAGGGTTCGGAATTAGCTCAGAAGACAAGGATGACTACTCAGACCTGGGGCCGGTTGAAGGTAAAATACTCTTTATGGAGTTTTATCTTCCTGAAGAAATGGACGAACGCGGCACTCCCCTGCCTATGGATTTGATATCGCGCAAAATTGATATTGCCAAAGAAAAAGATGCTGCCGCAATAATTTTTGTTAACACCAAAAGCTGGCGTAACGACCCCCCTCTGCGACTGGGTCGTGCCCGGGAAACTGCCGGAATACCCATTATGTTTGCCAAAAGCGAAGTACTGGAATTCTGGCAGCAAAATGCTGTTGATGAATACCTTTTTATTTCTGCTGATCTGCAAAGTCAAACCTATACATCTGTGAATGTGGCCGGTTATTGGGATAACGATGCAGACCAAACCATTGTTATCGGGGGCCATTTCGATCATCTCGGATACGGGCAAAGTGGTTCGCGCAGCCCGGGATCAGAGGAAATCCACTTCGGGGCCGATGATAATGCTTCGGGTACTGCCGGAGTATTGGAAGCTGCCAGATACCTGCCACAATCTGATCTTACATCAAACAACTATATTTTTATCGCCTTCGGTGCCGAAGAAAAAGGACTGCTGGGTAGTCGCCATTTTGCCAATAGTGATGCTTATGACATGGAGCGGATAAATTACATGTTCAACTACGACATGATCGGACGTATGGAAGAAGGAAACATAACCCTTTACGGTACAGGCACTTCCCCCCAATGGGAATCAACCATTGACAATAATTCTCCGGAAACATTCAATATCCGCAAAAGTGCTTCGGGTATGGGCGGATCTGACCATACAAACTTCTACCGGAAAGATATTCCTGTAATATTCTTTTTTACCGGCATACATGATGATTACCACCGGCCCACCGATACACCCGATAAAATCAACTTCCCGGCAATGGCAGATATCCTCTCGTTTTCATTTGATATGATCGCCGATCTGGATGGAGAAGAAAAACTTGCTTTTGCAACTACACCGATTGAACGCCGTGGCCAGCAGCGTCGGGGCACCGGGGCAACCCTGGGAGTAATGCCCGATCATGCTTGGGAAGGGCAAGGCGTTAAGATACTGGGTATTGTGGAGAATCGTCCTGCACAGAAGGCGGGGCTGCAAAACGGTGATATTATTGTTAGTATCAACGAAGAAAGCGTTCCCGACATCCAGGAGTACATGCGCATTATGAATGGACTACAGGCCGGACAAAAAGTGATGGTAGGCCTTATCCGGGAAGAAGATACTATTGAGAAGGAAGTGGAGTTATAGACTAATTTCACCGCGGAGACACAGAGAACGCAAAGCAATTAATATCTCCCTGCGAACTCAGCGCACTCTGCGACTCTGCGGTATTTTTACTTAAAAACCATATTCTTCTTCACCGTGATCTTTTCACAGTAGTGGCATTTGAGCCTGATATCCTCTTTATCTACCACAGTAAAGCGGGTAGTGATTGTTTCAATATTGGTGATACAATTGGGATTGAAGCATTTTACAATTCCGGAAATTTTATCAGGCGTTTCCACAATGGTTTTATTTGCTACCTGAAAGTCCCTGATCTCAATGATACTCGCATGTGGAGCAACAAGAGCGATCTTGTTCAGTTCTTCGGGTTTGAAAAACTTATTGCTTACCTTAATGATACCCTTGCTTCCGTATTTCTTACTCTCCAGGTTGGTGCCAAATAACACCATCTGGTCAAACACATCAAGTTTCAACATCTTGATAACCTGAAATACAGCGGTTGCCGGTATATGGTCTATTACGGTGCCATTTTCAATGGCCGATACTTTCAGTTCTTTTATTTTTTCACTCATGGGATGATATATTTTTGATTTATGTTTTTTTTTAACCGCGGAGTTGCTAAACCCCAAACCTATCTAAGTCCCAGCATTATCGCCAGCAATGCCTGCCTCACATACACCCCGTTGAGTGCCTGCTGAAAATAATACGCCCGTGGGTCGGGGTCCACATTGATATGGATTTCATTGACCCGTGGCATAGGATGCAGTATCCTGAAATTTTCCTTTGTTGTGTGAAGCATGTCTTTATGCAGATTATAGGAATCCTTGATACGTTCAAATTCAAGCGGATCGGAGAATCGCTCCTTCTGAATACGGGTCATGTAAAGGGTATCAACAACAGGAATCACCTCTTCCATCTGGGTGTACTGATGATAAGTAAGATTTCTTTCCTTGATATGCATCTTGACAGAGCTGGGAAGCTTAAGTTCCACCGGTGATACCAGATGAAAAGTTGTATTGTAGTTGCAAAGTGCAATTACCAGTGAATGTACAGTACGCCCGTATTTAAGGTCACCCACAAATGCCACATGCAGATTATCGAGTGTGCCCTGGGTTTTGATAATACTGTACAGGTCAAGTAGTGTTTGTGTGGGATGTTGGTTGGAACCATCGCCGGCATTGATAATAGGTACAGGTGAAATTTCCGATGCAAACCGTGCACTGCCCTCCACGGGGTTACGCATCACAATCAGGTCGGAGTAATTAGCAATGGTAAGGATTGTGTCTCTGAGTGATTCACCCTTCTTTACACTGGTGTTTGATGCTTCAGAAAAACCTACGATTTTTCCACCCAAACGGTTGATGGCACTTTCAAAACTCAGTCGTGTACGGGTTGATGGTTCAAAAAACAAGGAGGCAATAACATGATCTTTCAGAATTGTTTGTACCGGGTTGGCTTCAAATTCTTTGGCCACCTCCAGTACATGCAGTTGTTCTTCTTTGGAGTAATCGTTAATGGATACCAGACTTTTGTTCTTCATGATTTCTGTGTTATAAATTGTAATTATATTGATAATTAAGAATTTGCACTAACAAATGGCCAAAAAAAAGGCGGCTGATAAAGCCGCCCAATGAATAATTATTTACAACCGCAATCTTTTCTGACCAGATTCTTATCTTTCAGGAAGTCGCATACCAGATCGCAAAGGATTGGTTTTCCGATCTCCTGAAGTTCATAGTCAACCTTAACTGTGGGTTTGTCAATTTTCACGATCCTTTGCAGATCGATGGGGGTGGCAATCACCACAGCGTCGCAATCGGTATTGTTGATAGTTTTCTCCAGGTCGGCAATCTGCTGATCGCCATAACCCATAGCCGGGAGTATACTGCCAATCTCAGGATAGATCTCGAAGGTTTCTTTCAGACGACCTATGAGGAAGGGTCTTGGGTCAACCAGTTCGGCGGCACCAAATTTTTTAGCGGCAACAGCACCTGCACCAATCTTCATATGTCCGTGTGTCAGGGTTGGGCCGTCTTCCACAACCAATACCCGCTTGCCTTTGATAAGTGAAGGATCGCTTATGGTAAGCGGAGATGCTCCGTCAACCACAACAGCATCCGGATTTACCTTCATGATATTGTCGCGTACGATCTGAATGTTCTCAGGGCCTGCACTGTCCATCTTGTTTATCACTACGATATCGGCCAGACGAAGCGTAGTTTCGCCGGGATAGTAATTGAGTTCGTGACCGGGACGATGTGGATCAACCACGGTAACCATCAGGTCGGGCTTGTAAAATGGGAAATCGTTGTTTCCGCCATCCCACAGGATCACGTCGGCTTCTTTTTCTGCTTCACGCAAAATGGCTTCATAATCCACACCGGCATAAATTACATTTCCGCGTACCACGTGGGGTTCATACTCTTCCATTTCTTCAATGGTACAATTGTGCTTATGAAGGTCTTCAACAGTGGCAAAACGCTGTACTTTCTGGGCAACCAGGTCACCGTAAGGCATGGGGTGCCTGATGGCTACCACCTTCATGCCATGGTTCATAAGTGCTTCTATGATTTTACGTGATGTCTGGCTTTTTCCACAACCCGTTCTTACAGCACCCACAGCAACAACCGGCTTGGTGCTTTTTATCATGGTTTCTTTAGGCCCTATAAGCAAAAAATCGGCCCCATTTGCATTTACAATAGAACCGACTGCCATAACCTGCTGGTAAGAAACATCACTGTATGAGAATGCGCAAACATCAACATCCAGTTCCTTGATAAGTCGCGGCAGATCGTCCTGCGTGTAAATGGGAATTCCTTCGGGGTAAAGCTCGCCGGCAAGTTCAGCAGGATATTTCCTCCCGTCGATATCCGGAATCTGGGCAGCGGTAAAAGCTACCACATTATAATTGTCGTTTTTCCGGTAGTAGGTGTTAAAGTTGTGAAAATCTCGTCCGGCAGCACCGATAATAATTACGTTCTTCTTTTTACTCATTTGTTTTGATATTTTTTAAAGGTTAGATTTTATTTTGATTGTGAAATTTGTTTTCGCAAAAAATCCCACAAACCTACACAAATTTTGGAAAAAATTTTTACCCGTGCAGGAATTTTTTTCCAAATGTAATTAACAGGAGAGTGAAAACAGGACATCAAACCATCAACCTTTAAAAAACTGCTTAAAGCTTCCTGAACCACTGGACCATAGGAATGGGAACCCCTATAGTTTCGCCATCGGCACGCACACCTGCAAAGCCAAACTGGAAAGCTGAGTTGGGATTGGTCTGGAACCGTAATCCGGGCAGGAATATGGCAATACCATATTTCTTTCGGGTTTCTTCTCGTATATCTTCAACATATTCCCCTGTTTCCGGATCCCAGTAACTGTAATCGTTATATTCTGTATATGTGCCTGTTCGGGGCACAATAAAAGAATCGAAAACAAAACTTATATTACGTCCTACTTTCGCCATTCCGGCCAGGGATATAAGAAAATTCCCTTCATTTTCTCTTTGGGTTCTGTAAATACCTTGACCCATTAAATCGCTATAAACATATTCTTCCACATTATAGGTAACACCTCCATAGCCAAAAGAGAAGTTTATGTTTTTGGTTCGGTCGCCCCAGGTTGCCACCCCGTATGGCAGTGCCAGTGCAAAGTCGGGCCAGGTCCAGGAGCCGGTACCTAATAGTAAACCCACGCCGGTACTGAATTTTTCAGTCAGTGGAATACTGTATTTTATACTTCCGATAAGTGGCGTTCCAATCCATGTAGTAAGGATTCCCAGGCCGATATTTTCACCTACACCAAATTGAAAATCCGGTCCAAAAAGGCTCATGAGCATGTATGTTTCCCCTTTTTCAACAGGTAAACCGTTGGTAGTGATAAAATAGCGTGTGGCAAATATTTCTGCAGGAATAAATTCACCGGGTTTTTTAAGATCATCACCGGTTGCTTCGCGTATCTCCCTGATCTCATGGCGGGGAATGTATACTTCTCCCATATCTTCTGTTTTTATAAGCACTTCGCGGGCATCCTGGCTGAGTATCTCACCCACAAAACGACTGCCATCATTTTTTATTACAACAAATATTTTTGGTAGATCTTCCTGGGAAGGTGCCTCCTGTGCTAATGATATCTGGAAAGAAAAAGCAAGCAAGAGAAAAATTATAGTCAACGGGAATTGTGTTTTCATTGTTTTGCGGTTTTAAAGTAACGATTTTTCACTGCTAATGTAATATTTATTTATGTGAAAATTATATAGGGTTGATTTTTGATTTTAAAATGGGAAAGTGGGATATTAAGGAAAGATGGAACCGCAGGGAGCGCAAGGTTTCTCGAAAGGAACGCAAGGATTCTGGTGGCCCTTCGCTCGCTTTGCGCATTCTTCGCGCCTTTGCGTGAGGAAAAACACCCGTGCCCGGATCCCACCCCTGCCTCCCTGCAAGCAGGAACCTGTCCCGTCCATGCGGATGGTGTTAAGGGCTGCTGAAGGTTGTCATTTTCTTTTTCTTCGTGTCTTGGTGGCTTTTTTTTCATTCGTGGCAAAAAAATACCCCTTCTGCTGTCTTTTCGCTTTATCATCACGAACAACGAAAATTCGCTTCCCGGTGTAGGGATCAATGCCGGTATAATACATTGTAGTTGCCAGGGTCATGGGTGTAGGAGTAAATTCCTGCACCTGTTCGGGGGAGTACCCAAGTTTACTGAGCAAACGTGACAGGTCTTTCATATCACTTTCCATTGTGCCGGGATGGCCTGAAATAAAATAGGGAACCAATTGCCAGGGCAGGTTCTCTTTCCGGCAAAGGTTACGAAATTCTTCATGGAATTTTTCAAAATTGCTGAAAGAGGGTTTACGCATAATATTCAGCACTTTCGTGGATGTATGTTCGGGTGCCACTTTTAGTCTGCCTGAAACATGGCTGCGGATGAGTTTGCGGATGTAAGGTTTCAGAGCATAATCTCGGTTTTGCTGTTCGGTTTTTCCCAGCAACATATCATAACGCACTCCACTGCCGATAGTAATCTTTTTGATGCCCTGAATTTTTTCGGCCTTCTCATACAACTGCAGAAGGGGATTATGATCAAAGTTGAGATTTTTACACGTATTCGGGAAAATGCATGAAGGCCTTTTGCACTTTCGGCAGATCTCCTTATCAATGCCTTCCATGCGATACATATTAGCAGACGGACCGCCAAGGTCAGTGATATGACCCTTGAAGCCCGGCAATTGCGATATTTTCTCCACTTCCTTTAAAACAGACTCTTCACTTCTGCTCACTACAAATTTTCCCTGGTGCATATTGATTGCACAAAAACTGCAACCGCCAAAGCAACCCCGGTGAATATTAACTGAATGTTTTATCATTTCCCAGGCTGGTACAGGTGGCTTTTTATCATAGTGCGGATGGGGCTTTCGTGCATAGGCTAATTCATAAGGCTCATCAGCATCTTTCCCATCCGGGATCGGGAAAGGTGGATTTACCACTATAACCTGATCATCTACCCTTTGCAACAGCCGCGGTGCTTCAATGGTGTTTGAGACTTCCTCAATCATCCGGAAAGCACTGGCAAAAGTTGTTTTATCAGCCATGCAATCATCATGAGACGGTAATTCCCTTTCTGATATATTCTTCAAAGGGGGAAGATCCTTTTGGTGCGGCCACAAAAAGCCCGTTTGAGGAATATTGTGCAGCGATGTAAGTGGCACCCCCTTTTTCATGAGAGAAATGATCATTTTCCATGCCTGCTCTCCCATACCGTAAAGCAACAGATCGGCTCCGCTTTCGGTAAGAATGGATGGCTTAACTTTATCCTGCCAGTAATCATAATGAGTAAACCGGCGCATGGATGCCTCAACTCCGCCCAAAACCACAGGAACCTCGGGATATAGTTTTTTAAGGATTTGAGTATAAACGACTGATGCGTAGTCAGGCCGGTATCCCGGTCGCCCTCCCGGGGTATAGGCATCATCGCTGCGGCGGCGGCGCAAAGCTGTATAGTGATTTACCATAGAGTCCATGCTTCCTGCTGTAACTCCGAAAAAGTACCTGGGTACACCCAGTTTTTTGAAATCGCGCAGATCATCGCGCCAGTTGGGCTGCGGCAATATGGCAACGCGCATCCCCAGCTTTTCTGCCATACGACCCATAATTGCAGCACCAAAGGAAGGGTGATCAATATAGGCATCGCCGGTAACAATAATGATATCGGGTTGATCCCAACTTAACAATTCTATTTCATTGCGGCTTACAGGTAAAAAAGGAAGGGCAGCGTTTTCTGTTTTCATGAATTGAATGTTGCCGGGTTTGCTGCAAAATTATACAAGAATTAACAATTGCCGTGGAAAAAGGAATAATGCAGCGGCAATATTTGGGAAAATAATTAAGCGGGATTAATTCAACGCCACCAGTGCAATATGCCCAGAGCAATTATACCCAGTACAAGCATTACAATAATGGTAATAATTACTTTTCGACTACGTTTTAAAAGACGGTTCTCTCTTTTTATATGATTCTCAAAACTGATGCGGCGTAAAATATTACGAATACGCTCAACTGCGCCTTCTGATTTTACCACATAATCATAAGCTCCGAGTCTGATGGTTTGTGTGGCAACCTCAAGTTTATCAACAGAGGTAAGAAATACAACTTGTACATCATCATCCTGCCTTTTTATTTCTTTAAGAACATCCATGCCATCTTTCTTGTCTTCTCCCAAAAGGTAATCAAGTAAAATAACGTCCGGCTTCAGGTGCATATGCTTAATACATTGCTCTCCGCTGGAAAACATACGTATGTTCATATAATTTCTTTTCTCAAGACTATGGCTCAGAACCTTGGCATAGGCTTCATCATCCTCCACAATAAAAATCAGTGTATAGTCAGGCTTATTCATACACCCTTTTTAAATGATACTTTATATACGTTAACGAATTTAATACATTTTTTTAATGATATTTGGAATTAAAAAATAAAAACTTAACTTGCAGCCCGAAAACCAGAAATACATCCTTTCATCCCGATCCGAAAACAGCAAAAAAGTATTATATGAAATTTTTATGCAGACTGAATAAAAATAAGAGCATATATGTACTGATTAACAGATTTTTACCTTTTTATTTAACCTGATTTTAAAAACAGGCAGATTCTTCTTCAATCCGCTTCGTATTTATATATTTGCCTAATTAGATATGTTGGCAATATTTCATTGTATATGCATATAACAATCAATTAAATACCAACAGCTTAACCCTATCAGCAATATAATTTTAATTGTATGAAGAATACCGTAACATTTATTCTTTCGGTTGTTGTACCCCTGGTGATTATTACTGTTGTATTACGGGATGCATCGCAGGACAACAAACTTCTGGCTGAATTGAAAGAAGAATACAGCGAGCCGCACATTCCCAGTGTTGATCACAGCAAGCATGAGGTATTGCAACGTGATTTCGACAATCCCCATGAAATCACAGCCACATGTCTATCATGCCATACCGAGCGTGGCGAAGAATTGCTCAACAGCTTTCATTTCACATGGGAAAGGGAAGATTTTATTGAGGGCAGAGGAGTAACATACCTTGGAAAGAAAAACCTGTTAAATAACTTCTGCACAGGTATTTTCTCCAATGAATCTACCTGTAACCGCTGCCACGCAGGATATGGATGGGAAGATATGAGTTTTGATTTTACCAACCAGTACAATGTGGATTGCCTGGTTTGTCATGACAATACCGGTACCTATGAAAAACTAAGGGGTGGAGCGGGCTATCCCGAACCCAACCAGGATTTTCAAACCATTGTGCAAAATGTTGGAAGACCTACGAAAAGCAATTGCGGATATTGTCACTTCCACGGAGGCGGAGGTAATAACGTAAAGCACGGCGACCTTGAAGAAGCCCTGCTTACTGCTTCGCGCCAGGTAGATGTGCATATGGGCGTAGACGGTGGAAATATGGACTGTGTAGATTGCCATACAGCTACCAATCATAAGATGCTTGGAAGATACTATGGTGTATCATCATCCGATACGCGGCGTGCAACCTGCGAGCAATGCCATACTGCAGTACCCCACATTGATAATATGCTCAATACACATGTTGAAAAAATTGCCTGTCAAACCTGCCATATACCGGAATATGCCAAAGTTAATGCTACCAAAATGTACTGGGACTGGTCAACTGCCGGTGAACTGGAAGACGGAAGAGCTTTTGAACTTTACGATGAACAGGGTAACATCATTTATCAATCCATTAAAGGTGATGCTACCTGGCAAACCAATGTGGAACCCGAATACCTCTGGTTTAACGGCACAGCTGATCACTTCCTTTTATCGGATAAGGTTGATACGACAGCAGCTTTTCTAAAGATCAATACACTTTTGGGAAATGCTGCCGATCCCAGGTCGCGTATTTACCCTGTTAAGGTACACCGTGGCCGCCAACCTTACGATCCTGTGCATCTTTCTATTTTACAGGCCAAACTCTGGGATCGTGAAGAAGGTAAAGGAGCACTCTGGCTCGACCTTGACTGGGAAAGAGCTCTGATTGAAGGAATGAAATACCTTGACAGACCTTACAGCGGGCAGTGGGATTTCGTTGATACCGAGATGTACCTTCCGGTAAATCATATGGTTTCACCTGCCAGTGAAGCATTGCAATGCCAGGACTGTCATTCGCGTGAAAACGGACGTATGCAGTTTGTTGAAGGAACTTACATACCGGGCAAAACTTCAAAGGCTGCAATCGACAATTTAGGTGTAGTGCTCATCATACTTTCATTTTTGGGTGTACTAACCCATGCTGTCATAAGATTTATTTCCTCAAAAAAACTGAAAGATTCAACTTCTGATTAATTTAACAGCCATGGCAAAAAAAGAAAAAGTATATATATATAAATCTTACGAAAGATTCTGGCACTGGACCCAGGCTTTTCTTGTGTTTTTTCTTGCATTAACCGGCTTTGAAGTGCATGGTTCCTTTACCTTCTTTGGATTTGAAGATGCCGTTGACCTCCATAACAAGGCAGCCTGGGCATTTATCATTCTTACCATATTTACCATCTTCTGGCATTTTACCACAGGTGAATGGAAACAATACATGCCCACTACAGAAAACCTGAGGGCGCAGGCAGAGTATTATATTTTTGGTATTTTCCGTAATGCTCCCCATCCTACACGTAAAACTGTACTCAGCAAACTTAATCCCCTGCAAAGATTGGTTTATCTTTCTTTGAAAATACTGGTGTTTCCGGTTATGATAGCCAGTGGACTGGCTTATATGTATTACCGGTTTTTCGGCCAGGGAGAAGTAAAACAACTGGGAATTGAAAGCCTGGAAAGAGTTGCCCTGGCACATACCATCGGGGCATATATTCTTATTGCTTTTGTTATTGTACATTTATATTTGATTACTACAGGGCATACGCTTACATCAAACCTGAAAGCGATGATTACGGGGTGGGAAGAACTGGAATCAGATGAGGGTGAAGTTCCTGAATCAGAAACATCTAAAGATCCTGTCGGAGAAAGAATAGATAAACCTGGTGATACTTCAAAAGTTAAACCAGATAGCTATGATGATAAAACGGAAATTTAAACCAACTCACAAAAACATGAAAAGGTTTACAATCTTTACTGCATTGCTGGCAATATCCTTAGCAGCCGGCGCACAACTCTCACTTAATGCAGATATTAGCCCGCGTGCTGAACTCAGGCATGGATACAGAACCCTTCCCGGGCCCAATGATGAGGCAGCAGGTCATATAAACCAAAGAACCCGTCTGGGACTTGGTTATGATGTTGAGAATTTTCGCCTGCATATTTCATTTCAGGATGTAAGAGTATGGGGGCAGGATCCTTTGCTTACAAACATCCCATCTCTGTCTGTTCATGAAGCATGGGCTGAGATGATGTTTAACAACAATCTTTCCCTGAAGATTGGCCGTCAGGAATTGAAATACGATAACCAGCGTTTTCTTTCTTTCAACGACTGGCAGGTATATGGGCGGAAGCATGATCTGGCTCTGCTGAAATTCAAATCCGATATATGGGAGTTACACGTTGCTTCAGCTTTCAACCAGGAATGGTCTGCTTACACCCAACTTTTCGGAACTGATTATGATATTCCCAGTTATAAACTCATGAATTTTGTCTGGTATAACACCCGTCTTTCCGAAACAGCAAAACTATCGCTGCTTGCCCTGTTTGACAGTTATGAAAATCCGGGAAACAGTGAGCAATTAAATACAAGAGCTACGTGGTCAGCATATCTGAATATGGATATTGATGCTGTTAATCTTGTTTTTAACCCGGCCTATCAGCACGGAAAAAACCGTTTCGGCAATGGTATAAGAGCGTTTTATTTCAGACTTGAAGGAAGCATGGGTGTTGCTGACAATGTAAGATCAACCCTGGGGATGGAACTTTTTTCAGGAAATGATTACACTGACCTTTCTGATGATACAAATCGTGCATTTGATCCATTATATGGTGCCGGGCATGCCAATGCCGGTTTTATGGATTACTTCACAAATATACCCGTGAATACTGCCGGTGCCGGTTTGGTGAATCCTTACCTGAAAAACCGCATTCGTCTGAACCCACGCACCGCGTTTAATGCTGATCTGCATTTTTTCTTCCTGCAAAACAATTACGTTCAGAACAACGAAAC
Source organism: uncultured Bacteroidales bacterium (assembly GCA_964465275.1). Classification (GTDB taxonomy): domain Bacteria; phylum Bacteroidota; class Bacteroidia; order Bacteroidales; family UBA7960; genus SKVR01. Next base: position 15,813 of record CAYXIT010000017.1, read on the forward strand.
CATCAATAAATACCTGGGTACCGAAATTGACCTTACACTCAACTACAGGTTTAATGATTTTACAAATATAATCGGTGGATTTTCAACAATGTTCGGGTCAGAATCCATGGAAATAATAAAAGGGGGCAGCAAGGATGAGTTTGCTTACTTCATGTATGTAATGATGAGAATAAGGCCCAGGTTCTTATAACCAGGAAATACAATTCAAACCAAATAAAAATATTAAACTATGAAACGTATACATTTTTTTCGTCTGGCATTATTGCTTCTCCTGATCCCGGTATTGCTGGTTTCCTGTTCAGAAAGACAAGCCCAAACCGAACAGGAAAGTGAAATAAACGAAGTAGAAATCCTTTTGCAATATCTTGAGGAGAACGGAAATATTGTAAATGAACCTTCCATTCCTTTTTTTGTAAATGCCGAAGAGGTTCACAACAACATGAACGGATCCAACTATCATGTTGTGGATGTAAGGTCACCACGTGAATTCAAACGCGGTCATATTGAAAATGCCGTGAATGTGCAACCCGAAAATATCCTGGATTATTTTGAGAACAGAATTGAACCCAACAGCTTTGAAAAAATTGTTATTGTTTGTAACAACTCTATGCTTTCGGGTTATGTAACAGCAATTTTAAGAATGCTGGGTTACAATAATACCTTTAACATGCGTTTTGGCCTGAGTTCATGGCACGATGATATTGCACGCCGTGCATGGTTTGCGAATATTTCCAGTGATCTGGTGGGCAGGCTTGAAACCACACCCCATCCCAAAAATGATCCCGGCAGTCTGCCGGTAATTAATACCGGCAAGACCAGCGGATACGATATCCTGAGAGAACGGGCCCTGGAAGCACTAAATATCAACTGGGATGATGTAAGCATCAATTATCTTGATATTATTGAGGAGGCAGAGAACTATTATGTAATAAATTACTGGCCTCAGGCATTATATGATCAGGGACACCTGCCGGGAGCCATTCAATACAATCCCAAGAAATCATTTCACAGTGAAGAGGATATTTTTACCCTACCTGTCGATCAACCTTTGGTGGTATATTGTTTTACAGGTCAAAATGCAGCCTATGCAAGTGCATTCCTTTCTCTGATGGGGTATGATTTCAGAAGTCTTGATTATGGTGCCAACAGCTTTATTCACGAAACCATGATCAATACCCAACCTGCTGGCAGGGCTTTTTCAGAGATTCATGTAAAAAATTACCCCCTGGTAAGGGACGGGCTCCTTCAACCTGCAGATCCCGCAGCTCAACCTGAAGAGAAAGAGGAGGTGGTTACGGCGCAGGGAGGATGCTAGGGAAGTAGAATGGTTATTGGGTTAGTAAGTTATTAGGGTTTTAGTTTAATGAGTAGTAAAGGATTTAGCTGCAGAGCAGCGACAATATTTGTAATCATTTTCATTGCACTAAAGTACTCAATGGATCTATTGCCTATTTGAAAAAAGCCAAAGAAGAAAACACTATAAAGAAAACCTAAATAACCCATTAACCCAATAACTCAATAACCTAATAACTCAATAACCCATACATATGCAAAATAAACCAACCCCAAACCGAGCCCCTGGCGAGCTCAGCGAAGCTAAACCCTTTATGAACCCATACCTGGCAGGTTTTCTGCTGGGACTGGTTTTACTGGCATCATTTGTTATAGTGGGTCGTGGCCTGGGTGCCAGTGGCGCCGCAAAGGATGTAATGGTAGCAGGAGTAATGAACGCAGCACCTGAATATGTTCAGGAGAAACCCTTCTATGAGCCGTATCTTGCAGCCGAAGAAAGCCCGATACGCTCCTGGCTGGTTTATCTGGCCATTGGCGTGATTGTTGGCGGCTTTGTTAGCGGTGCCTCATCAAATCGTTTAGGATTTAAAATGGAACGCGGACCGCGCATCAATGCTCCTACCCGGGCAATTTTTGCCCTTGCAGGCGGATTATTGTTCGGACTGGGTGCCCAGTTCGGCCGGGGCTGCACAAGTGGTGCGGCATTAAGCGGAATGGCGGTACTTTCTACCGGCGGCATCCTTACCATAATGATGATATTTGGCAGCGGATACCTGGTCGCTTACTTTTTCAGGAGGTTGTGGATATAGCGGAAGGCATGAAAAAAATGGGGTATCGAAATAAATCAAAATTTCGAAATTCGAAATTCGAAATTTAAACCCATGAATCCGAATGCCTCCATCATACTTAGATATTTCAGCAAAAAATAATATAAAACAAACAAACATATGGCACCTTTTATCCCCGAAGGATTAGTAAATCCCCAACTGAGTCTGTTCTTTGCCCTGGTACTGGGTATTGGTTTCGGTTATGCGCTTGAACAGGCCGGTTTTTCATCATCACGTAAGCTGGCCGGTGTATTTTACGGCTATGACTTTGTTGTATTGCGTGTGTTTTTCACTGCAGGTATTACAGCCATGATCGGACTGCTATTTCTCAGCTTTATGGGTTGGATTGATATGAGCCTTGTATATATTAACCCGCTTTATGTATGGTCGGCAATAATAGGCGGAGCCATTATGGGAGTCGGTTTTATACTGGGTGGTTATTGCCCCGGCACCAGTATTGTAGCTGCTACTGTGGGCAAAATTGATGCAATGCTTTTTCTGGCCGGCTCTGTAATTGGCATTTTCCTTTTCGCTCATTTTTACAGCATATTTGAACCCCTGCATATGGGGTATTTTGAAGGAAATCCATTTATCTATGAAACTTTTGGAATATCAAGGGCGTGGTTCGGATTCATTATGGTTATGATGGCAGTAATTGCATTTGCCGTAACCCAGCGTATTGAAGACAGGGTTAACAATACACCTCCTGCTGTTATTGAGCAGCGCCCGTCATATATAATGCCCGGAATGTTGCTTATCATAGCTATTTTTGCGTTCCTTTTCCTTCCCGAGCAAAGAAAAAGCAATGCACGTGAAATACCGCCAGATCAATTGCATAGTATGCTCCAGGATGATAAGCGTTTTGTGGATGCTGAAGAGGCAGCGTACAAAATAATCAACGAAGACCGCAACTTCATTCTTATTGATGTGCGTGAACCCGAAGAGTTTGAAAGATTCTCACTCCCCGGTTCCGTCAATATTACCAAAGATGAAATATTGGGTCGCAGATACCGTGATTTCTTCAGTGATGCTCCACCTCACAGCAAAAGGGTATTCTATGGTTTTGGTGAGAGTGCTGCAGATCTGGCATGGACAGTGGCTGCACGGGCAGGATTTGAAAATATATTTGTGCTGCAGGGCGGATTGAACGGAATGTTTGAGACCCTGTTCAATGGCAACGTGAAACCCGAAGATCATTTAAGTCTTGATGAAGAATTTGAAACAAGGTTCAGGGCCGAAGCAAGACGATTATTCCTTGAAGGGGAAGCCGTTCCAACTGAACCACAAACACCCGTGCCTATACGCACAGTAATTGAATTAGAAACTCCTGGCGGAAGAGGAGGATGTTAAACAACAAAATGATGATATTATGAACTTCAATAAAAATCTAAACAACATCAGTATACTGTTTTTCAGTTTTGTTGCCATCATTGTGGTGATCAATCTTTTTACCACAAAAAACTACGGCAGATCAAACGATGAGGTGGTAAGGCTTCTGGATACCCATGAATATATGCTTGACTATTATGAACTGCGTAATGCAATATCACAACAGGCTGACAATTACTTATTTATTGATCTGCGAACTGAAACAGAATACGAGTCAGGTCATATACCCGGAGCAATTAACATTCCCTTTGATCAGTTGCTCGAGAGCAGGAATATAAAAACTGTCAAAAGATCAGGCGATCAAATACCAGTATTGTATGCCGGATCAGAATCAAAAGCACAAACTGCCCGTATGTTGCTTCTGGCAAAAGGTCTGGATGCCGGCATCAGGGTAATGGGTGGCAACTACAACACAGCTGTGGAGTTTGCCATTGAAGATTTTAAGCCTGCCTTTGCAGCCTATAAAGATGAAAAAGCCAGGTTTGACTACCGCAGATTCATGCGACCCTCCCCTACCGGCCAACCTGCTAAAAAACGAGATCAACCGGCAGGTATTATTCCTGCAGTAAATCAACAAACACTCTCTGCTCAGGGTGGTTGCTGATAATTAGTTGGGGTTACCGGTTAAGAAATTCTCTTAGGGTAACCCCGTTTTATTTAGTTGATATTATTGCCGGTTTATTAATGGCTTCATTGGATTGTGATTTTGCCATTTTTTTCTTATTTTTAGGAGACAAACGTGAAACTATTTTCGATGGCAATGAATTTCCAGAACAATCCTCAATTACAACTGGCTCACGATTTTGTTGAGCAAACCGGCATGAATATTTTTCTTACCGGCCGGGCAGGCACAGGTAAAACCACTTTTCTGCAATACATCAGATCAAATTCTTTCAAACGTTCTGTGGTGGTTGCACCCACAGGTGTTGCCGCTATCAATGCAGGCGGAGTAACAATACACTCTTTTTTCCAGCTCCCTTTCGGTCCTATTTTACCTGAAGACTCAGAATTCAGGAGGCAACAGGAAGATCATCGCTTCCATAAACTCAACAAAGAAAAGATCAATATCATCCGCAGTCTCGATCTGCTTATCATTGATGAGATAAGCATGGTGCGGGCCGATCTTCTGGACGGAATTGATCAGGTGCTGCGACGCTATCGCAACCGGTATAAACCTTTTGGTGGATTACAACTCCTGCTCATCGGCGACCTTCAGCAATTGGCACCGGTGGTAAAAGATGATGATACTGCCCTGTTGGGAAAATATTACGACAACTTCTTTTTCTTTGGTAGCAAAGCATTACAACAAACAAAATACATCAGCATTGAACTTCAGCAAATATACAGGCAAACCGATAAGGAATTCATAGATTTGCTGAACAGAGTGCGAAACAATCAACTTGATCAATATTACCTTCAGAAACTTAACCGCCAATACAGGCCCGGCTTTATGCCGGATGAAGATGAAGGATACATAACTCTTACCACCCATAATCAACAGGCCGCACAGATCAACCAGACAAGATTAAGATCCTTACGCAGTAGTGTAAGATTCTTTAAAGCATATATTGATGGTGACTTCCCTGAAATGGCCTATCCTACAGAAGAAAGCCTGAGTCTCAAAACCGGTGCCCAGGTTATGTTTGTAAAGAACGACCCTTCTCCTGAAAAACTTTTCTATAACGGCAAGATTGGAGTAGTGGAAAGTATGGAAGATGATATGATTTATGTTAAATGCCCCGGAGAGGATTCACTGATAGCCGTAACACCTCTCATGTGGGAAAACCGTCGCTACAAACTAGACCCCGACACCAAAGAGATACGCGAAAACGTGATCGGTACCTTTACCCAATATCCTTTAAAACTGGCCTGGGCCATTACCATACATAAAAGCCAGGGATTAACCTTTGAGAAAGCTATAATTGATGCGCAGGCAGCCTTTGCACACGGCCAGGTATATGTAGCACTGAGCCGCTGCAAAACACTCGAAGGACTTGTGCTGAGTTCACGAATCTCAGGTCAGGCCATAAAAAGCGACATGAGCGTAAAAGATTTTTCTTTTAATATTAAGCAAAATCAGCCTGACGAACAAGTACTTTCCGGTGCACGACTGCAATTCCAGCATGAGCTGCTCGATGAACTGTTTGACTTCGATCCTGTTCAGCGTCGTCTGAATTATTTGCAAAAGCTCGTCAAAGAAAACATTGGCTCCATTGATGAAGGAATCGCTGATATGCTGAAACCTCTCAGTAAAGAACTGGAGGACCTGGCAGGCGTGGGGTCAAAGTTCATGGTGGAGATCAGCAAACATGTAAAAAATTACGGGCAGATAGAAAATAATATAGCGTTGCAGGATCGTATCAGGAAGGCTTGCAGCTATTTCATTCCCCGGCTCGAAAAGGAAGTGATAAACATACTTGAAAATGTAGTGATTGACAGCGATAACAAGCAGGTAAAGAAATCCCTTACCGAAGCTTATGATCGTCTTTTTCATGAGGGAGAGCTGAAACTTGCCTGCCTGAATGCCTGCACCGAAGGCTTTAAAACCGCAAACTACCTGGAAGTGAGAGCCAAAGCATCCATTGAAAAGACCCGCAGCCGTGAACGAAAACCCGGCAAATTTGCTGCAGTTTCTGATGTTTCGAACCATCCGCAGCTTCTTGAACAACTGCGCAACTGGCGCAACAGGGCTGCCGTTGAACTTGGCATTCCCATTTTCATGATCCTGCCGCGCAAATCCATGATTTCCATCACCAACGAGTTGCCTGCATCTCTCAAGGCACTGAAAGCCATCTATGGCATGGGAAAGAAAAAGACTGAACAGTTTGGCCCCGATATCATTTCCATCGTGCAGGAATACTGTGCCAACAATGATCTGCAGCCCCAATATGATGCACCCGATACCGGCAAGCCCGAAAAAAAGCCCAAAGAGAGAAAAAAACCTTCGGCTGAGACCAGCCTTGAGCTTTACAGGCAGGGCAAAACCGTCGGGGAGATTGCAAAGGAAAGAGAACTGGCCAAAAGCACCATTGAAGGACATCTCGCCAATTATATTGCTAACGGCGAGATCCCGGTGGAAGATATTGTAACCCCTGAAAAGATACAACCCCTTATGGACTATTTTTCAAAATCGGAAGATCACAGCTTGAGCCTTGCACGACAAACCCTGGGAAATGAGTATTCATACCAGGAGATCAGATGTGTTCTGAGCCACTACAGGTATAAAAATCAGCTCTTATAATTTCTGAACCTAAAGGCTTCTCACATTTCCATATACAATTCCAGCACATTGACCAATTGATCAATTTCCCTGAAGTTGTTGAAAAAATTGCATGCTATTCTGATATTTCCAGCCCTTAGAGAAGTAACAATATTATGTTTACGTAAAAAATCCACAGCAGATGCATTATCTGCTTCCCTTAAACTGATAAGGATAATAGCAGAACGATGGCGGCGTTCTTTAACCGGAGATATCACATCTACAGGTAGTTCACTGAGTTGCTCCAACAGATAACCGGTCAGTTGCTCTATCCTTTCCCTGATCTTTTCGCGCCCGATTTCTTTAAAAAATTCAATTCCGGTATCGAGCCCCAATAAGGCCTGAAAATTCATAGTACCGAAATTATATTGTTCAGCAGTATCAAAAGCCTTGTATTTCACGTTTTTTTGGGTGGGAATAAAATCATCCTCCGGAGGTTCTACTGATAACCATCCGGCCATTGCACCGGGGTATTTTTTCCTGAAATCTTCAGAAGTAAAGAACAGCGTTCCGGCCACAGCACATAACCCCCATTTATGGAATGAAACCGTCATTACATCAATATGCATTTCCTTTACATCAACCTCATAAACCGGAAAAGCCTGTGTTGCATTCACGATAAATAACAAGCCCTTTTCTTTCAAAGCTTTACCAAGTTTCTCCATTTCTAACATAAAACCGGTTGAATATTGCACATAACTGCAAACCACTCCCAGCGTTTTGTCATCAACGGCATCAAGGATCTTTTCTGCGGAATAAATCCCCTCTTCGGGCTCAACAAATTTCATAGGAATTCCCTGGAACTCAAATGGGATATGCGATGCCGGAAACTCATCCTGCAGAGAAACCAGGTTAAAATCTTCCTTCGCAGCCGACTTTTTCAATGCTGCTGCCACAAAGCTGAAGGCTGTGGATGAATTGTGGGCAAAAACAACATTGTCCCGGACAGTATTGATCATCTCAGCCAGTTTTCCTCTCAGAACATTGGTACGTTCCAGGTCATCAAGGAAGTACATATCACCAAACCGGTTCAGCTTCTCATATGCATTTACAACAGTTTTGAAAACCCGCGTAGGGATCGGACTCATTCCGGCACTGTGAAAATACGCCAGATTTTTTGTTACCGGGAACTCTTCACGTATTTCATCCCAGAATTTTTCATCCATAACATTTATTATCTTTTGATTTTTGTATATGCAACTGACCTGTTAAGCGAATTATGTCTCACCCCTTCTATACAGCTACTCATCATCGTTTGATATAATACGGTTAAAAGTGTCCTTAACCAATAAATAGTCTTTGGATGGCAGTATTGCCGGAACAAAGGCTTCTACTTTTTCATACAGAAAGCTTTCGTTGCGTGTTTCTTCTGACATCAGAATGCCGTTGCGATTGAGGTAGTTGAAAAAGATCAAAACCACGCTAAGCACAAATGCAATCTTAACAATGCCTGCACCAATACCGGCAACCCGGTTAATAAGATTTGTACCGGTGAGCTTAAAGATTTTTTCAATCATTCGTCCGGCCAAATTCACCAACACTACTATCAATACAAAAACTGCAACAAAAGCCAGTATTTTAAAGGTCATAACGTTCCAGTCGGTAAGCTCTGTAATTATTTTGCCCAATATATCAGCAATGAGGGCAGCAAAAAACACCCCGGCAACCAAACCGAAAAGTGCGGCCACTTCCATAATGAAACCCCGCGAGAAACCTCTGATGGCGCCGATTGCAAGGGGAATGGCAAGAATAATATCTACATGGTTCATTGATATTGTTTTATGATCGTTAATCTTCGCTTAGCTGAAGAATGATGTCAAACTCATCCTTCTTCAAAGGCATAACCGATAGTCGCGATTGTTTTACCAGGGCAATATTTTCCAACCGGTCATCTTTTTTGATCTGTTCAAGCCTGACAGGTTTGCTAAGTGTATCAACCGGTACTAGATCAACCACTACCCAGCGATCATCATCGGCAGTAGGATCAGGATAATGTTCCTTTACTACTTTTGCTATTCCCATTACTTCTTTGGCACTTACGCTATGATAAAACAATACCAGGTCGCCCTTTTCCATCTCTTTCAGATTATTGCGCGCCTGGTAATTACGCACCCCTTCCCACATGGTTTTGCCTTCTTTTACAAACCTTTCCCAGGAATATGCATCAGGTTCTGATTTTACCAGCCAATAGTTCATACTACAAATATTTTTAGTTTTTTAATTTAAAATTTTATATATCAATTCTTTAAGCAACTCTCCCTGATCAGCTGACAGATTTTCCACACCCTTGTATTTCAGATCATATTCACGCAGGTCAGAGAAAATACTGATGAGCTTTTTACCGGAATATTGTGCAGCTGCTTTCTGGTAGTTTGACACCAGGTAAGGCGGTACACCCAGCTCAGAGGCAACATTTGTGCGGCTTTTATCTTTTAAAAAATGATATAAAAGCAGTTTTATGAAAAAGCTGTGCAGCACTGCAACAGTAACTACAAAAGGGTTGGTCTTGGGATTGTCGCCAAAATATTTTGCAATCTGAAAAGCTTTGAAAGCATTTTTCGTTCCCAGTGCTTCCTGCAGTTCAAATACGTTATAGTCTTTGCTTATTCCTATATTCTGTTCGATGAGAATGGGGGTAACTTCATTGCCTTTGGCCAGGGAAATAAAAACTTTCTGGATTTCATTAACCACTTTCCCCAGATCATTTCCGAGGTGATCGGCCAGCATTTGTGTGGCTTTGGGTCCTATTTTATACCCATGGCGGTTTACGTAACGCTGGATCCAGTCAGGCATTTTATTGTCATACACCTTCTTTGAATCCATCACCACGCCGTTTTCTGCAAATGCTTTTACAAGCCTGCTGTTTTTACGTAGTGATTTGTATTTATGACAAATTACAAGAATTGTACTTTTCAAAGGATTTTCAATATAACCTGCAAGTGTTTCTATTTCCTTTACCCCCTGGGCTTCCTTAATTACAACAACCTGATGATTGGCCATCATAGGAAAACGCTTTGCTGTACTGATGATGGTGGGCACATCGGTTTCGCGACCATAAATAACAGTTTGATTGAACTCTTTCTCATTTTCATCCAGTACATTTTCTTCAATGTAACGCGATATTACATCAATATAAAAAGGCTCTTCACCCATAAGCAGGTAAACAGGGTGATACACCTTATTGCGTAAATCTCGGTAAATGTCTTCCCAGGAATACTCCTTCATAAAAAATCAAACGATTAATGCAATGCAGATATAAATTCTTTTAATGTTCATCATAATCGAACTTAAGGTGTTTAACGGTAAGACCGTTATTGATAAGTTCTTTTAGTGAATCCACGCCGATATCAAGGTGTTTTTCCACAAAGCTTTCACTGACAATCTTGTCACTTTCTTCGGTTTTTACCCCTGATGAGATCATGGGTTGATCCGACACAAGCAATAATGCACCGGTGGGTATTTTATTATAAAAACCTACTGAAAAAATGGTTGCCGTTTCCATATCAATTCCCATACAGCGAATTCGTCGCAGGTAATTTTTAAAATCGTCATCATGCTCCCACACCCTACGATTGGTAGTGTAAATTGTACCGGTCCAGTAATCCATATTATGATTCCTTATATTTGTGGATACGGCTTTTTGCAGGCTAAAAGCAGGCAATGCAGGCACTTCAGGAGGAAAATAGTCATTTGATGTACCCTCTCCCCTGATTGCAGCAATAGGTAAAATAAGATCTCCTAATTGATTGATTTTTTTCAACCCGCCACACTTTCCAAGAAACAAAACTGCTTTGGGTTCAATAGTACTGAGAAGATCCATGATAGTAGCTGCATTGGCACTACCCATACCAAAGTTGATAATCGTCATATTTTCATGTGTCGCGCTTGGCATGGCACGGTCAAGTCCATTGATTTTCGTGTTGTATGTGCTTGCGAAAATATTTACATATTGAGTGAAATTGGTAAGCAGAATATATTTCCCGAATTCATCGAGAGCTGTTCCCGTATAACGCGGCAACCAGTTTTCAACTATTTCTTCTCTGGTTCTCATAGTTTTGATATGTTTTAACAAGGATGACAGATTTTACTGCTAAAATAAGTCTAATTAATCGAATTTAAGACAGCAATGCAAATTAAAATGGTAGCAAAATTAATGGTTTTTGGGTAATGGACCACGGTGAAAGAAAAACACAAACCGGAGATTCAAAATATTCTAACTTTGTCGTACAACTGATCTTTACCTGATAATGAGACAACTCAACCTGCCGGCATACGAATTTAAAACCATTAAAAAGAAAGATAAGACCTGGATTTTCGATCCATTCCGCAAGGGATACTTTGTGCTTACTCCTGAAGAATGGGTACGTCAACACTTTCTCATGTGGTTAACCAAAAGCCTGGGATATCCGGAAGGTTTAACAGCGGTTGAAACCTCATTGAAATATAATACTTTGCAAATGCGTGCCGATGTCGTAATATATAACCGGATGGGTAAACCTTTGATGATTATTGAATGTAAAGCCCCGCATGTTCAAATCACCGAAGCTACGCTGGAACAGGCAGCACGATACAATTACAGTTTTAAAACCCAATATCTTGCGCTAACCAATGGCATGAAGCACTATTGTTGTCGTATCGATTTGAATGAGAAGAAACTGATATATCTTGAAACCTTTCCTCATTTTGATGAAATATCCTGAATATCCGTATTTACATTGATAAATCATTGCTCCTTTTATTGTAATTTTATCATTCTTTATAAATCCACATATTGCTCGTGGGCTGAAAAATCAAAGACAAAACTGATTGTTCATGAACAAACCCGGAATAAACACCCTGCTTCTTACGGTTATTATAACAATGGTGTGTTCAGTTCATTCAAGAGCTGCAGCTCAGTCAAAAGATGCACAAATTTTCCGCATGCCTGAAAACATCAGATCCGATGAATATTTTCCCGGAGAAATAATTTTCAAGCTTAAAGAAGAATTCCGACCTTCAGAAAAGTTTGACCGGCCTGCAGATATAATCTTCCAAAACATTCTATTAAATCTTAAAACCAGGGAAACGAAACGATTATTTCCGCAACACACCCCACCTGAAAAAACATTTCATGTATCGGGGCAACCTTATACTGACTTAAGTCTTATTTACAGCACTTTCATACCTGATGGTGCTTCGTTGGAGAAAGCAATAAACAATTTATATGCATCGGGAATGGTAGAATATGCCCAACCCCGTTACCTGCCTGAACTTTTATATGAACCCGACGATCCTTTTACCGGTTCTCAATATTATTTGCAGAATATTCGTGCTTTTGAAGCATGGGCTATTGAACAGGGAGACACCAATATTGTAATTGCCATTACCGACACCGGGATTGATCTGTTGCACCCCGATCTTATCGATGCCATAGCCTACAACTATAACGACCCCATTAACGGTGAAGACAGTGACAATGATGGTTACATTGACAATTTTCACGGCTGGGATCTGGGTGAAAATGATAATAACCCTCAATACAATGGAAGTGCCCACGGTGTGCATGTAACAGGCATTGCAGGAGCATCAACCGATAACGGAACAGGGATGGCCGGAGTAGGATTTAACAGCCGTATTTTGCCTGTAAAGATAAGCGATGCCGACGGACGACTGGTGAAGGCTTATGAAGGGATTGTTTATGCAGCGGATCAAGGTGCAGAAGTGATAAACTGCTCATGGGGAGGATTTATTTCTCCCGGTCAGTTTGGCCAGGATATAATCAACTATGCAGTTTTTAACCGCGATGCTATTGTTATAGCTGCTGCAGGAAATTCAAATAATCAGGCAAGAATGTACCCGGCTTCCTATGCCAATTCCATTAGTGTTGCCGCTACAAATAGCCAGGATATCAAATGGGACGGCTCAAGCTACGGAAATTTGGTTGATCTTTCGGCTCCCGGAGCCGGTATTTTCTCTACATGGACTAATGGTTCATATATTACATCCAGCGGAACATCAATGGCTGCTCCGGTTGTCGCCGGTGCTGCTGCTTTGTTAAGATCATATTTTCCTGATTATTCAGCTTTGCAAATTGCAGCACAGCTTAAAGTTACAACAGATCTCATTGATACGATAACCGGGAATGAAATATATGAAGGGCTTATGGGTACCGGCCGCCTGAACATCATGCGTGCTCTTACCGAAAACGATCATCCCTATTTAATGCTAAGCCAGTTTGAATATCCGGAAGAGTATTACCAGTTGTTTAATCCGGGAGAAACCTTTAACCTGGGAGCCCGGTTTATCAATCTGCTGGCCGCAACACAAAACATTACAGCAAAAATCACTACAACATCCCAATACATTGAGATTTTGTCGGATGAAGCAATTCTGGGAACTGCAGGACATATGGAAACAGTTGATAATTTTGAAGAACCCTTTGTGCTTCAGATCCAGCAAAACATGCCGCCAAGCCACCAGGTTGACTTTTCCATCAGCTTTTTTACGGAAAACGGAGCATTTGCAGGAAGACAAAATTTTTCAATGACATTCAATCTTGATTATGTAACTATTGATAACAGTCAGATTCAAACCACCATAAACAGCAAGGGGAATATTGGGTATAACTACCCCGATTACAACCAGGGTGTAGGCTTTCTTTACAGCAATACCAACCAGAACAGAACACTTATAAAGAGCGCGGGTTTTTTGGCAGGAGTTTCCACTGCTAAAGTTGTAGATAATATTTACGGGGCTGTTGAGAATTCTTTCAGCAATCTGCTCTATCCTCATGAAAATGCCCGCATTCTTGATGATCCTCAATACGGAGATATTCATATACGTGGAATATTTTCCGATACTCTCGCGGGTACCAGCAGAGCCGGTATAAAAGTTTATTATGATATATATGCTTTTTCAGAGTCGCCGCTTGACAAATTCATGATACTTGAATATAATATTGTTAACACTTCCGGACAAAACCTTCCTGGATTTTATGCGGGATTTTTTGCCGACTGGTCATTACAGGATATCCGTAACCACCGTGCGTCTTTTGATGCTGAAAACAAAATGGGATATGCTTTCTCGGCCAATGGAGGCAACTATACGGGAATTCAATTGCTCAGTCATGACAATATAAACCATTATGCATTTGATAATCAGGGCTTCGGTGGCAGCATACGAATCAACAACGGATTTACATCATTTGATAAATATACAGCGCTTAGAACCAACCGAAATAATGCAGGATTTTTTGATAAGGATAATGATATCAGTACCCTGGTAAGTACAGGTCCTTTTATTATTTCCGATCATGACACCCTGCACATAGCTTTTGCATTACTGGCGGGCGATCATATCAATGACCTGCAGGCAAGTGCTCAACTGGCAGCACTTATTTATAGCGGTGAGGATCCGCTGACAACAGAACAGATCAGCAAATCTGCTTTTGGTTTGCATGCTTACCCGGTACCGGCTTCCGGTTACCTGAACATAAGCTACATGCAGCAACACAGTAATGCAGCAGAAATCAGGATCTATAACATGAAAGCCCGGCTTCAGTTTTATAAAATGATTGATAATCCAACACCCGGTAAACAAAACTTACAGATTGATACTTCGCAATGGCCGGCAGGAACTTATATCATACAAATAATAAGCGATAATACAGTTGAAAGCTTAAGGGTATCAAAATCCTAACTTTCTCAGATAAGATTTGTTGATCCTGATCGCATAAAATAAAATGAGATGAATGGTTTTTTTTCATGTTTAGCACAAATCTAATATAGATTTTCCATGCAAAAAACATCCCTGGTAGTTCTGCTTCTTGCAGGCCTGGTTACGGTAATCATTTTTTCCGTTTACCTGGTTTTGAAGGAGTTTCAGGAGAAAGCTGAAATGTCGGCATTAAGCCCTTACAGCTATATTCCTGAAGATGCTACAATGATATACCAACTAAATGATCTCATAAAGGTCAGTAAGCTCAGGCCGGCAAATCCTTCTTTACTGCAGGAAAGAATTTCAGGAATTTTCTCACCAAATAATTTTTCGGATATTTTAAACTTCATCGATTCTTTTATCGGTGAAAGTGATGGGAATACAAATATTCCTGAAAAAATTACCGTGCTCATTTCGTTGCATTTGCAGGAAGAGAAATCAGAAGGGAATTATCTCTTTGTCATCAGCCTGTCACCCGGCCGAAAATCAGAAAAACAAATTGCTGAACTGATAAAAAATCTTAGCCGGGATGAATTTATTTCAAAAACTGAAATAGATAACTCAAATATTTTCAAATTTAATTCAGATAAAGAATCTTTAGCTTTTTTTGTTGTTCCGGTTCGAAATTCTGTACTTATTTCTCAGAATTATTCTTTGCTCGAAAGATCGCTGGATGCAGCCGGAGAACAAAAGAGTACAAACAACTTGCAGGCATTCAAAGATTTGATTGGTTTTACCAATGATCATCAAGATAATCTGTTCATTGAAACAGGAAGTTTTTCTGATTTTACCCTTGATTATTTTTTCTGGGATCATCCCCTGAGTATCGATTATTCCATCTTCTCGGGCTGGCAATTGCTAAAACCCGATCTTACTGATAGTCTCCTGAGGTTTGAAGGTTTGTTTATTAGCCCACCCGATGGATTTTTTTCATCACTTAATTTTCAGAAACCCGGCAAATCAGATGTATGGCAAATGATTCCCGAAGATCCGGCACTTTTACTGCAAATTCAAATGCCCGATACCGAGCTTTTTCGCCAGGATATGACCTTTATACTAAAGCAAAATAAGAAATATTCACTGCATGAACTTAACCGGAGAAGATTCAATGATATTACTGCTTTACACCCCGATAGTATAAAAGAATTCTGGACCGGCGAACTGGCAATGGTTTTGCCCGGAAAAGAACCCACGCAAAATGAATCTCCGGTGATTGTTCTTGGTATACGTAATTTCGAGAGTATACTTAATCATCCACGATTAGGTGTATTCTTCCGGAAGCTTGATTCGGAATCAAATAATAAAACAAACCGCGACATGTTATTTGAAGTAACCGTACCTGGTTTTTTTCCTGCCCTTACCCATGGCCTTATAAAAGATGATATAAAATGGCTGATTCCTAAGGGAGAATACCTGCTTGCATCGGCCCATAAAGAAGATCTCGTGAAATACCGCGAATATCTTGCAGATAGTACACTATTTTCATTCACCGAATTCAACGATAATCATACGGAAAATGAACTAAGAGAGCAAAATGTTTTCTTTTATTTCTCTTTGCCTCTGTTACTCGAAAATTACGAAATTATGTTTACAGACCGGTTTCTTGATATGCTTGAAGAAAATGAAACTTATGAAGTACTGATGGAATTTCATCCTGTAATTTTCGGATTCAAACAGCAGGATGAAATGGCAAGAAATATAATTACCCATTCATTTATCAAACATAATGAAAAGAGAGTATCATCTGATTCAATAAACAACTGAAGAGCTTGGTTTATAGTTCATATCGAAAAATTAATATTAGTATAGATATACTAATGACATCCAAATAAATGAGAACTTTTCAACATACGACAAAAAGAACGGGATTTTTAATACCTGTTTTGATTCAAATTATCTAATTTAGCTAAGTTTAACAGCACATTTTTATGATTTAACAAAATATAATTATGAAGCCACTGCTTAACATTATCAGGAGTCACATACTTGCAGTAGTATTGATATCAGTTTTTACAATGCATGCATGCGACTACAGCTATCTGGATGCTATTGACAATATGGACGATTATACTTATGATGCCACCTTTGCAATACCACTGGTAAATTCCTATTTAAACATAAATGACATTATTGATACTGAAGGTATTGGAGCCATAGAATCAGATGAGGAAGGTCTGATCTGGCTGATTTACAAAGGCAGAGTTTTCTCCATCCCGGCAGAGGACTTATTTTCTATTCCCGACCAATCACAAAGTTTTTCAATAGATATTGATCCTGTAATGAAGGAAGAAATTACATTTGACAGAATTTTCCTGGTAACCTTTGACAGCGATCAGCAGATTGATTTTATAAAATTCAGGCAAGGGATGTTCAGTGTGATTCTGGAAAATACAACACAGTTGCAGGCAGATGGTTATGACATTTCTGTTGAATTTGAGATTCTGAATTCAGAAACCGAAGAAGGTGGTCTTATAAGCGGAGAATTAACCCCGCAGCAACCTGCAAATATCGATCTGGCTGAAAGCAATATAGATTTCGAGGACGATACAAATTTCTTTCCGATAAAATTTACTGTAACCATAAGTGGAGATGGCAATCCGGTAAATGCTCCTTATACAATTGAGTTTAACCAGTCCATGGAAAACATGGAGTACGAATACATTTACGGTTTTATCGGAGAAATTCCCTTTCCGGTGGGAGACTCCGAAGTAAATATTGATATTTTTAAAAGTGCCAATATTGCTGACATCTTTTTTGAAAATCCTACTATGGATGTTATTGCCAAAAACTCATTTGGCACTCCTATCACTCTGAATTTTAACGAGTTTTATGCTTCTAATCCGGATGATGAAACCATTGACATTGTCACAGAAGCAACCGAAAACTGGGATATCGAAATGCCTGATGAACTTGATCAAACCAGCACTACACTGCTTGAACTGAACCGCTCAAATACCAATATTGATGAAATGATGAGCATACGTCCTACAACTGTGCATTTCGATGTATCCGGCGTCATTAATCCTGCGGGAAAGTTAACATCACCTAATTTTATTAATTATGATAGTCAGCTATCCATTGATATTGATGTAAATCTTCCACTTTTTGGAAGGGTTGACAATTTCAAGCTTCGGGATACATTGGATCTCACCTTTAATGAATTGCCCGAACAGATTGACTGGGCAGAGTTAAAGATTCAAATGGACAATGGTTTTCCTTTCAGGGCTTCAGTTCAGGTTTATTTTCTTAATGATAACAGCCAGGTTATTGATTCTCTGTTCTCAGAAGCATCTGTGGTAAACATAATAGAAGCAGCTCCTACTGATCCGGAAGATAATATTGTAACCGAACCCAGCCTGAAAGAAACATTCATTATGCTCGATCAGGCCAAGTTTGAATCATTAAGAAACGCACAAAAAATGTTGCTTGATGTTGAGTTTAATACATATAATCAGGATATAGGAGAATCTGTAAAAATATTAGAAAGCTATGAAATTGGAATTCTGATGGGATTAAGAATAAAAGCAAAAGTTGATCCATTTGAAGAAGAAGAAAATTAATATTGAGAAGGACGGATATATCAAGATATTACAGAACATTTTAGTGAATTGAAACCTGGAAAAGATAACCTTTTAAAAAGCGTGATATGATCAGAAATATAATTTCAAACCCCAGAAATCTGATTTTTATTGGTGCCTTTGCCTTTATGTTACTAAACCAACCGGTAAAAGCCCAGTATTACAACACCATATACTGGATGCAGGGTATTCCGCAAGCATCTTACAGCAACCCGGGAATTCAACCCGATGCGGGTTTCTACCTTGGCTTCCCGGGAGTTTCTTCTCTATACATCGGCTTGTCGCATTCAGGTTTTGCGCCCGAAGATCTTATTAAAAGGAATGAAAACGGAACCAGTTTTTACATTGATGATCAGGCAATGCTCGAAAAGCTTGAGCGAAGTAATTTTCTGTCATTCGATTTTCAAACAGACATACTGGGTTTTGGTTTCAGAAGCAAAAAAGATTATATCTCATTCAATATTGCTGAAAAAGTGGGCACCCGGTTGGGGTATTCCCGCGATTTTATGAGATTGCTGGTTGATGGCAATGATTATTTTCTGCAGCAAGGTGTGGCCGAGGGAAATGATGTGCCGGCTGAATTGGGAAGACTTTCGCTGGACGCCATTCACTACCGTGAGTTTGGAGTAGGTTATTCAAGACAATGGACCGAATGGCTGACCGCCGGTATACGAGCCAAAGCATTGCAAGGCATGGGGAATGTGTTTTTTGAAAAAACTGATCTGAACCTAACCACAAAACCCAATAATTATGAATTGCTGCTCAATGCCGACCTGCTGGTAAATACTTCGCTTCTCTTTCAGTTATCTCCGCTTGATTCCATTGGTAATGACACCTATTTTGAAGTAGACGAAGATGATCTGATAAACTATGTTACAAATACAGGTAATCTGGGTTTTGCAATTGACCTTGGAGCTAACTTCAAGATATCTGATAAGTTTAATGTAGCTTTTAGTATTGTTGACCTGGGATTGATTGACTGGAAATCTGATGTTGAGAATTTCAGGATGCAGGGTGAATTTGAATACAATGGCATTGATTTTAATGACTTTTTTGGCGAAGATAATGAAGATCCTTTTGAACAGATCATAGATTCGATACAAGGAGTTTTTGATATCGAAGAAACCACCAACTCATACAGAACCATGCTGCCCACGAAACTTTTCGTGTCAGCTGCGTACAGTCCGGCCCGTAAACACAAATTTGCCCTTCTGGCCAGGGGTGAATATTTCTCCGGTACATTATACCCATCATTTACAGCTTCTTATAACCTGCAGGTTGCTCCCATGCTCGGCACTTCATTATCATATTCTGTAATACACTGGAACTATAATAATATAGGATTTGGACTGCATCTGAATCTGGGACCGTTGCAGGTATATACTGTAGTAGATAATTTCCTGGGCGGGTTGAGACCCCATGCCCTGCAAACCGCAACTGTTCATTTCGGACTAAATATCCTTACCGGTTACAGGCAAAAAACAGATCCTGCAGCACCAAGTATAAGGTGGTAGCAACTTAAAATATATTCCTGGTCGTTATGGCAGATTCATCCCATTGCCCGGGCATAAGATAACCGCATTATTGAGGTAATGAAATGCTTAAATTGCAAATTATTTCTTTATTTTTGCCATTTTAATCAATACTGTTAAATCTTATTCAATGGATATTCAATATGTAGGAGAACATCTCCTTCCCGGCAACATTGGTAAATTCTCTTTAATAATTGGATTTGTTACTGCCTTCTTATCAGCATTCTTTTATCTTCAGGCATCAAAAGAAAACCCTTCTGACACACAAATGTGGAGAAAGTGGGGACGTTATACTTTCGGGGCACATAGCATTTTTATAGTTTTAGGCAGTATAATGTTTATGTACCTTCTCCTGAACCGGTATTATGAATACAGATATGTTTGGGTGCATGCTGAGAATGATCTGGGACTGGGCTACCTGATCTCTTCATTCTGGGCCGGGCAGGAAGGAAGTTTTCTTTTCTGGATACTTTGCCAGATGGTAGTCGGACTGTTACTTATACGTTTTTCGGGGAAGTGGGAAAATCAGGTAATGACAGTTGTAGCCTTTTCGCAGGTTTTTATGGTTTCCATGGTCCTGGGAATTCAACTCTCAGGCATCAACATAGGTCTTGACCCGTTTATTTTACTGCGAGAGGTACCCGAAAATGCAACAAGTGATTTTTTCCAGAACCCTCATTATCTTGCACTCATTACCGATGGCAACGGACTAAATCCTCTGCTGCGTAATTTCTGGATGCTTTCACACCCCCCGGTTTTGTTTATAGGTTTTGCCTTTACCCTGGTTCCATTTGCTTATGCCATGTCAGGATTATGGAAGAAGGAATACATTGAGTGGATTCGTCCTGCACTTCCATGGACACATCTCGCCATTTTTTTTCTTGGTGCAGGCATTCTGCTGGGCGGTATATGGGCATATGAATCACTAACTTTTGGCGGGTTCTGGGCATGGGACCCCATTGAGAATGCATCGCTTGTTCCCTGGCTCATACTTGTAGCTGCATTACACCTGATGCTGGTGGCAAAAAGGAAAAAAGAAAATTTGTTCCCTGCTCTACTGTTTACTTTTCTCGCTTTTATATTCGTAATTTACAGTACCTATCTTACACGCAGTGGTGTGCTCTCAGAAACATCTGTACATTCATTCGGAAGTGATGGAATGGGATTTCAAATACTCACCTATCTGTTTGCATTTCTGATTATTTCTTTGGTATTATTAGTTAAACATTATCGCAAACTTCCATCATCAGAAAACGAGAATCCCGTTTCCAGGGAATTCTGGCTGTTTATTGCAGGTATGGTACTTGTGCTTTCTGCTTTCCAGATCATATTTACTACCTCCATACCGGTTTTTAATAAGTTCTTCGGAACCGAATTATCACCCCCCACCAATGTAGTTGAACATTACAATACATGGCAGCTTCCTTTTGCTGTTCTTGTGGCACTGCTGATGGGCTTTGCGCATTTTCTGAAATGGGGTAAAAACAATACTGCGAAATTCATCAAAAGAACCGGCCTCTCACTGGCATTAAGTCTGGCAGTCGGTCTACTTATTATTGTAATTACAGGCAACTGGAAAACAGCTCATATGGTTTTCCTTTTTGCAGGGCTATTCGCATTTTTCTCATCTATGGATATGTTGTTTAGATTCCGTAATGCACTAGCAAATACACCAACCATTATTAGTCACCTGGGTATCGCGCTATTTCTTTTGGCTATATTGCTGACGTTTTCCAGACAGGAAACTATATCAAAAAATACTTCGGGTTACTTTTTAGGTGAAGCATTTTCAGAAAATGAGAATCTGCTCCTGATAAAGGATGAGATCTTACCAATGGGCAGCTATTATGTTACGTATAAAGGACATTACCAGGAAGGTGAAGATATTATTTATGAAATAGATTTTCTGAGGAAAAACAAAGATGGAGAGTATTACAAGGTGTTTCAATCAACACCCACAATCAAGCTCAATGAAAACATGGGGAATGTGTATAATCCGCATGCAAAGGTTTATCCCGGGAAAGACATTTTTACTTACATAACTTTTGCAGATGTTGACCGCCACAATCACCAGCACGAAGCCGAGTTGCTGGGTACCTATGAAATGACTCTGTACGATACTCTGCATATTGACAACAATCACATGGTAGTTAGCGCCATTGGAGCCAATAATAACAGTGATATGGCTGCAGATGAACCGGTTGTTGTGGAGGCTACAATTGATGTGGTAACCCGTTCCGGGCAAACTTTTACTGCTTATCCACGCTTTGTATTGAGAGGGCAATCACTGCATTATCATGATGATGTCATCAGGGATCTGGATTACCGTTTCCGTTTCATTGAGGTATCTGATAAGCCGTTTACAATTGTTGTTGAGTTGTATCGCGAACAACCTGAATTTATCATCATCAAAACGATTGTTTTCCCGTATATTAACCTGTTGTGGTTCAGTTGCATTGTAATGCTTACCGGATTCTGGCTGGCATACCGAAAGCGATGGAAAAGCCGCAACAGTCAGTAAGCAGGTTTTACTGTCTGCAAAGTACATTTTCTGTGTTTTTGTCAAAACTCTTATCAGCAACAAATGAATAGTATACAAAAGGTAGTACTGATCGGATCCGGAAATGTTGCCACGCAACTAGGTCTTGCACTCGCTGAAAAGGGTTTTGATATTTTGCAGGTGTACAGTAAAACCCACGCCCATGCGAACGAACTTGCAAAGAAACTCAACTCTTTACCGACAAACCAGATAAACAAGATAAGGCCGGATGCCGATATATATATTATTTCTGTTTCTGATAATGTAATATCAGAAATAGCGGAAGCTTTACATCTTGAAAGCAATTTTCTTGTGCATACCTCTGGTAGCACACCCATGGATATTTTCAAAAACAACTGGGAAAAATATGGGGTTCTTTATCCCCTCCAAACCCTATCCAAATCAGTGAAATGTAATTTTTCAAATGTACCGCTATGTATAGAGGCATCTGACAAAGATCACTATGAGAAACTTATGGAATTTGGCAAAAAGATCAGCAGTAAAGTTTTCCAAATCAATTCTGATCAGCGGGAATATTTACATATTGCTGCTGTTTTTGCCAGCAATTTCACCAACCATATGTATGCAATAGCCAGCGATATCCTGGAAAACAAAAACATATCTTTTGAAATTTTGCATCCTTTGCTCGACGAAACACTGCGCAAAGCCAAATACAATAACCCTGCAGAAGTCCAGACCGGGCCTGCCATGCGCGGTGACAAGCTTATTCTTGACAAACATATAGAAAAACTGTCTTCCTTGCCGGCTTATCAAAAAATTTATAATTTTATTTCCCAAAGTATTTATAACGCAAAAAAGCATTAAATCAGAAAAGACTCTTCACATGTCAAATTACAAAACCCTTCTTTCACAGGTTCACACTTTTATTTTTGATGTTGATGGTGTAATGACTGATGGCATTGTACTGCTTACCCCCGACGGGCAAATGCTGCGTTCAATGAACGTGAAGGATGGTTATGCCATTCAACTGGCAGTTAAGAAAGGTTATCGTATTATTATTATAACCGGGGGCAACTCCGAAGCGGTAAGGCAAAGATTTGAAGGACTGGGCGTTAAGGAGGTTTATCTGTCAGTGGGCAACAAACTGAAACTATTTCATGAAATTGTGAAAAATGATGAACTGAAGATGGAAAACATTCTTTACATGGGAGATGATATTATTGATTACGAGATCATGAAAGAAGTGGGTGTTGCTGCTTGTCCTGCAGATGCAGCTGAGGAGATCAAACACATCAGCCACTATATTTCATCCGTTCCCGGGGGAAAAGGCTGTGCACGGGATATATTGGAACAAGTAATGAAAGTTCAGCATAAATGGTTTGATGAGGAAGGTTTTCACTGGTAACAAACTTTTTCCGGGAAAAAACCCAAAATAAAAAATATATGATGGTATATCTGAAACTATTCCGCTGGCCCAACCTACTCATGGTGGCTTTAATACAGGTTCTTTTCAGGTATGGCATTATTGATCCCATTCTTCGTAGCGAAGGCATTGAACTTGCATTGTCACATGCTGATTTTGCTTTGCTTGTGCTGGCTACAGTCCTTATCACCGCCGCAGGTTATGCAATCAACGATTATTTCGATCTCAGGACCGATCGTATTAACAAACCTCACAGGATCATTCTTGGCAGGCAAATTTCACGGCGAAAAGCCATCTTCTTTCATTCGCTGTTTAATATCCTTGCTGTTGTTACGGGAGCCTGGCTGGCATACCGCTCGGGCTACTGGCCAATGGTTTTTGTTTTCATTATTATACCCACACTCTTATGGCTCTACTCGGTAAGATACAAAAAGAAGTATCTGTTGGGAAACATTATAATAGCTTTTCTGGCAGCATTTGTAATAGGCATTGTATGGGCACTTGAAAGTGCTGCTTTAGCTGCCCAGGGGATAAATACAGAAAACCTTTTTGTGATCTCAGGTTTTTCGCATATTTATGCCCTTTTTGCTTTTCTTACCACATTCACACGTGAAATCATCAAAGACATTGAAGACATAAAAGGTGATGCAAAAACCGGATGTAGAACCATGCCGGTCGTTTCCGGAATAAGAAAAACCAAAAAGCTGATTATTTCCCTTATCATAATTACTTTCCTTTTTATTGCCTGGGTTCAGATTTACCTTTTGCTTAGAGATTTTGACGTAATTTTCAGCTATCTTCTGCTGACTGTGCAAATACCTTTTATTCTGATGATAAACAAAACGCTGCTTGCAAAGGAAAAAACCGATTATCATTATTTAAGCCTTTTTGCGAAATGGATTATGCTTGCAGGCATTTTATCTATGTTTCTATTTAACTTTTATCTGCAGAACGGCTTTCCCATTGATCCCTGACTTTTCAAAGGGTGAAGGGCAATTGTGTATCTTTGCCCATGAAAAAAAGAAATTCTCTTACCAGATGAAAATCTTCGAAAAGTTACAAAAACTCGATTTGATCCTTGCATCACAATCGCCCCGGCGCAGGCAACTTCTTAAAGAAGCCGGCTTCCCTTTCAGGGTTTGGGCTTTACCTGGCGAAGAAAGTTTTCCTGAAAATTTATCTCCCCCCGAAATTGCCATACATCTGTGTAAAAAGAAAGCCGAACCCTTCCTTGATAAACTGGATAAAAAAAGCATTGTAATAACAGCCGATACAATAGTAGTAAAGGACAAAAAAATACTTAATAAAGCGGGCAACGTTATTCAGGCAAGGCAAATGCTCTCTCTTCTATCGGGATCAACTCATCAGGTAATAACAGGTGTTTGCATCACATCGCTGGATAAACAGTTGGCATTCTACGAAAAGACCAATGTTACGTTTACTGAACTCAGCAAGGAAGAGACATACCATTATATAAATATCTGCAAACCATTTGACAAAGCAGGAGCATATGGAATACAGGAATGGATAGGTCTCATCGGAGTTGAAAGTATTGAAGGATCTTACCATAATGTGGTAGGCTTACCGGTAGCACGCCTGTATAAGGAATTAAAGGTTTTTTTAAAGGAACAGTTTCCCGATACTGATACCTGACAAAAAGAAAAAATAACAGAAAGACAAACAGCCAAACTGCAGGAAATGAAGATCGCCATTAATACTCAATTGCTCATCCCGGGAAAACTGGATGGAATCGGATGGTACACCTACGAGACCTTAAGCAGGATCACTGCCCGGAATCCTGAGCATGAATTTATTCTAATTTTTGACCGAGAACCATCTCCAGAGTTGAAGTTCCCATCCAATACACGTTTTGTTGTTTTGTCTCCTCCGTCAAGGCATCCTTTGCTATGGTTCATTCGGTTTGAGATTTTCCTGCCCTTCCTGCTGAGAAAACTCAAACCTGATGTATTTCTTTCACCCGATGGCTGGATGACACTCAACTCGCCCGCTCCTTGTATACAGGTAATACATGACCTGAACTTTGTACATTTCCCTGAAGACATTCCGTTCTTAACCCGTAAATATTACAATATCCTTTTCAGGAAATATGCACAAAAAGCCCGACGTATCGCTACTGTGAGTAATTACTCAAAGCAGGATATTATAAAAGCATGGGGAATTTCACCTGATAAGATTGATGTTACCCACAATGGCTGCAACGAAGATTATAAAATCGTTGGCAAAGAGGAGAAACTAATAATACGGAAAAAATACGCCCGGGGTGCACCTTATTTCCTTTATGTTGGTGCGTTGATACCCAGGAAAAATATTGCAAGGATGTTTGAAGCATTCAACCGTTTCAAAGAACAGGATACACAAAATACCCGCCTATTGGTAGTTGGTCAGAAAAAATGGTGGACCCCCGCTATCAGAGAAGCGTGGGAAAAACTGGATTATAAGGAAGATGTGAGTTTCCTCGGAAGGTTAGGGGTTGCTGAACTCAATCATTTGTATGCAGCTTCACTTGCTTTTCTTTTTGTACCTTACTTCGAGGGATTTGGAATACCTATTCTTGAGGCTTTCAAATCGGGGGCTCCTGTTATCACTTCAAATGTTACATCTATGCCCGAAGTGGCAGGTGATGCTGCAATGCTGGTTGATCCTTATTCTGTTGATTCCATTTCTGATGCTATGATCTCACTGAGCTCCAATGAAGATTTGAGAAATAGCCTTATTGAAAGAGGGAAAGAAAGAAGCAGGCAGTTTTCATGGGATAAAACCGCTGATGCATTGTGGAGAACTATAGAAAAGACTGTTCAGAATGACTGATGATGTTGAACAAAAAACAGATTTTATTTTTTCCCAAGTTCAAGAATACAGAACCAGGCATATTTGCGCATGAAGGGAAACATCTTAAACAATAGCCTGTCAGTACCGGAAAGAAAATTTAAAAAAGGTTTAAAAATAAATGTATTCCTGAAAGGAACGGCGGCAAGTGTACTCAGGTGGTAAAAATCAACAGAAACTTCATCAAAATACTCCCTTGCTAAATTTATGTCATCAATAAGCAGCGGATGCTCATCCTCCGTTCTCATCTCAGGAGTAGCTTTACGGTAATGATTGATAAAAAAATTATGCCCCAGGGGTTCATAGAAAATTGCCTTTCCTCCCGGCTTTAATACCCTTTTGATTTCGCTGAAGGAAATATTCAGATCAAGGTGGTGAATAATAGAGTTGCCAAAAACCAGGTCGAAGGAATTATCATCAAATTCCAGCTCCTCGGCATTCATTTCCCGGAATTCAGCATTTGTGATGTTTAGTTGTTTTGCTCTTTGTATTGCGTTTTCAATGGCGTAATCGGAAATATCGATAGCCACCAGTTTACCGGCATGTTGAGCCAGGAAGAATGCGTTATCTCCCGGTCCGCAGCCATACTCAAGTACTGTTTTTCCTTTTGAGTACTGTTCTAATGTTTTATTTAGCTTTTTAAGAGAAGC
Organism: uncultured Bacteroidales bacterium; assembly: GCA_964465275.1. Taxonomy (GTDB): domain Bacteria; phylum Bacteroidota; class Bacteroidia; order Bacteroidales; family UBA7960; genus SKVR01. Next base: position 42,806 of record CAYXIT010000017.1, read on the forward strand.
AGCGTGGATGGTGTAATACTTATCAGCGGGTTTTCTTACTCCTTCACTAAATGCTTTGTTATGATATTCTTTTTCTCGTTTTAGTCGGTCACTCATTACTGGTATTAAAAGTAAGCTTGCAAAGATAAGGAAATATGAACTTAACAAAAGTATTATTTCCTTATCTTTCTTTAAGAATTGCAACTATCTTCTGCTACCGAGAAATATCATAATATAATAGAGCAGGGTTGCCAGCGATGCCAGTGCAGCTACCACATAAGTCAGTGCTGCCCACTTAAGAGCGTCTTTTGCGTAACCGTGTTCTTCACCAACTGTGAGGCCAGTTTCCCTTAACCATCCCAATGCCCTTTTGGTAGCATCAAACTCTACCGGCAGGGTAATAAAACTGAAAAGGGTTGTCATTGCAAACATGATAATACCTGCAAGCAAAATACCCGGAAATGTTTGCACAGTAAAAATACCAATTAGTAATATCCACTGCATATATCTTGAACTAACACTAATAACAGGCACTAATGCTGAACGCATTTTCAGGAACGAATAGGCACGTGCATGCTGAACCGCATGTCCGCATTCATGCGCTGCAACAGCGGCAGCAGAAATACTGCGTCCGCTATACACATCAGGGCTCAGATTTACTGTCTTATCAAGGGGGTTATAGTGGTCAGTAAGTTTACCGGGTGTTGAAATGACACGTACGCCACTGACACCACTTTCACGAAGCATTTTCTCCGCAATTTCACGGCCCGAAAGCCCGGAACGCAGACCCATACGGGAGTATTTGGCAAATTTTGATTTCAGCCGGTTACCAACCAGCCAGCTCAGGAGCATGAAAACTCCGAAAATGATCAGAATATTAACATCAAAAACCATGTTTGTAAATTTTATGTTTTAAGAAAATCAGCCTAAAATTAGTCAAAAAGCACGCCATGAGTACTATTCATGACATTATGTCGCGCGTTAAAAATAGTTAAGTTCTAAAGTGAAAAATAATACTGTCTAAAGATAGAAAAACAAACAAGACTTAAAAGTTGCAGTTTTGGTGAATGAATTTGGTGATATTAATATTGATAGCCAACTGCTAGTTACTGTAGATCAAGACATGGTAGAACTTAGTAATGGCTGTATCTGTTGTACCATTAATGATGGTTTAGTAGATGCGGTTTATCGAATTTTA
>CAYXIT010000018.1:0-4775 GCA_964465275.1 uncultured Bacteroidales bacterium
TAATGGGGAGGGTTTTCAGCTCTAAAAGGAATAATTTATTAATTCATATGTAAAACGGAAATGGGATAAAATGAAAGTATTAGTTGCAGATGATTTATTTACAAGCAGGGTACAGATTGGATTGGTTTTGAAATCAATGGGATACGAATACGATGAAGCTTCGAATGGTGACATAGCTATTGAAAAACTTGAAAAGAATAACTATGAGTTTATTTTGATGGATATAGAAATGCCGGTAAGAAACGGACTCGAAACTACTGTATACATTCGTAAAAAACTGACTGATAAACAAAAAAGAAATACTCCGGTAATTGCTATTACAGCCCATGACCCGTCTGATTACGCCGTAAATCTTGATACATATGGTTTCAATGGATTTATAAGTAAGCCTGTAACCCCTGATAAACTGAAGGAAATACTGAAAAAAATAAAATTATAAAAAAAAGGATGGTAATTAAACCATCCTTTTCTTTTTAAATAAAAAATTAAGCTATCAACTACCTCGGCGGGCAGGCTTGCTTTCTTCTTTATCTTCATCTTCTGTTTGTTCACCACGACGAGTAGGTTTTTCTTCTTCCGATTTATCATCAGTATCACCCCTTCTGGTTGGTTTGGTGTCTTCTTCTTGCTTTGCTGCAGCATCGGCGGCCTCAGCAGCATCGGCAGCAGCTTCAGCAGCTTCAGCTGCCTTAGCAGCAGCCTCAGCAGCAGCAATTGAGTCCTGTTCAGCAGCAGCAATTGAATCCTGCCTTGCTTGCTCTGCAGCTTGTTCTTTTTTGCTTGGTCCACAAGCTGTTAAGGCAACTAAGCCTACTAAAAATAAAATGCCAAAAATTTTTCTCATAGTTGGTTTGTTTTTTGTTAGTTTATGTAATCGTCATCGCAAAGTTACTCTTTTTTCAAAAAGATATAAAATCTTGTTTTAAAGAAAAAAGCATTAATTTTGCATTGACAATAAAAACAACTAGTTTAATTATTTTTTATTTATTAACAAAAACCTGAAACTATGAAAAATTGGTTAAAATTTGCATTGGCACTTGTAATTGGTGCCTTTATTTTCACTGCTTGTGAAACCGAAGTAACCCTTACAGTTCCTACAACAGATGTTACGATTGATCTTGGAGATGAATTTGATCCGATGGATGGCGTAACAGTTGATGGTGCAGACATCGAAGATGTACAGGTACTCTGGAACCCTGCCTGGAGCAATGTACTCGTTGACCACTATGTTGCATCATACAGCGTAGAAGGCCAAACTGCCCAGAGAGATGTTTATGTGCAAGCTGATAAACTTGCTAAAACTTATCAGGTATCTGACGAAGACAATGATGGAACTCAGTATACTCCTTATCCGGTTACCGTAACAAGAGGACCTGAGTTTAATGAATTAAGATTCAATGAACTATATTTTGAAAATATCATTGTTAATGGTATTATCAATGGATCAGTTCTTACCATTCCTCAGCAAACTCACGAGGGTGTTAGCATTGAAGGAACAGGAACCTATGATGGTGAAGCTGAGAAAATCCTTACCATTGATTATATAATTGATGGAGTTCCAGGAACTTCTACATTTGAATAAAAACCTAATCCCTAAAAAAAAGCTGCCTTTTCAGGCAGCTTTTTTTTAGCATTGTTAATAACTTTTTTGAAAGACCATCAGACATAAGTTGATTCACCTTCACTTTTAGCTATAATTACAGCACCACAACTATCACTCCAAACATTTACCGATGTTCTTACCATATCCAGAATCCTGTCAACCGCAAGAATAAGACCCACTCCTTCAAGTGGCAACCCAACTGCCGACAAAATAATTGAGATAATAACCAAACCGGCCATAGGGATACCAGCTGCACCGATTGATGCAAGCAAAGCTGTTATTATTACAATAAATTGCTGAATGACAGTCAGTTCTACACCATAGGCCTGGGAAATAAACAATACAGCAATGCATTGATAAAGAGCAGTACCATCCATATTAATGGTAGCCCCAAGGGGCAAAACAAAACTGGTGGTTTTATTGGAAACACCACTCTTAAACTCAACTGACTCCATGGTAAGCGGAAGAGTAGCACTACTACTGGATGTGGAAAAAGCTGTTAATAGAGGTACAGACATATTCCTTGCGTGCTTAACCGGATTGGCTTTACCTATAAACTTTGTCAACAAAGGCAATGTAATAAATGCATGTATGAATAAAGCTCCAAGCACAGTGATCATATATACTCCCATGCTGCTGAAGAGAGCCAGCAGATTGTCTCCATTCTCAGCTACAATAACTGAAACTATCCCAAACACACCCAAAGGAGTAAATTTGATCACGAATAAAGTGATTTTCATCATGATCTCAAAAATACCATTGAAAAAGTTTACCACAGAATCACTGTACTGAGGCATTACACGGGTAGCAAAAAACCCAAAAAATATTGCAAAGAAAATAATAGAGGGCAGATCTCCCCTTACCATAGATTCAACAATATTGGAAGGAATAATATTTATGAGCGTTTGCCCGAAAGAATCACTGCTTGCAGCTAAGCCTTCCACGTCGGCTGTAAGACCAAGATCTGCTCCTACTCCTGGTCGAATAATATTTACAAGTACTAAACCTGTTAGGATTGCAAACAAACTGGTCGTCATATAATATCCAATGGTTTTTAATGTCATCCGTCCCAGATTTTGTCCCGATCCAATACCGGTTACTCCGGAAACAATAGAAGAAAATATCAGTGGCACTATAATCATCTGAAGTGCACGTAAAAAAACTTCTCCCATCCAGCTTACATATTTTACGTAGGCTGGAAGTGTAATTCCAAAAATGACACTTAAAACCAGGGCAATTAATATTTGCCAATGCAATTGTATGCGTTTTAACATGATTATCTCATTTTAACATTAAAGCAATTTATAATCAGACCAGAAAAATAATATTCATCTATAAAAATATACTTTTCTATCCTTGAAAATATTTCAGTGGGCAATAATACAAAAAGATCGCTTCATTTGGTGCCTGAATTAAAATTTTTATTTACTGTTAAGAAATTTTGTCAGCCCACAGCACCCCTGGAATGTCATTATGTCTTTAAAAACAATACCTTCTCACTTGGTGCACTCTTTGAAGAAATAATTGTGATTTTAATTAATTTCCTTACCGGAATTCATAAAAATATAATACTCAGATAATAGCTATGAACTTAGATAATTTCACTTTAAAATCGCAGGAAGCACTTCAAAAAGCACAGGAAATTGCAATGGGCTATCAGCATCAGGCAATAGAAACAGGTCACCTGTTGAAAGGCATTTTAACTGTCGATGAAAGTGTTACACCTCATTTGCTGAAGAAAAATAATGTAAATCTTCAGAATTTCCGTCAAGTGCTTGATCGTATAGTTGAATCATATCCAAAAGTTAGCGGAGGTAACACCTATCTTGGTAACGATACCAGCAAAGTACTGCAAAATGCAACAAGCTTTCTCAAGGAATTTGATGATGAGTTTATTTCAATTGAACATCTTCTGCTTGCTTTACTGAGAAATAACGATAATATAAGCCGGCTGATGAAAGACAGTGGTTTAACTGAAAAAAATCTTAAAGCATCCATTACAGAACTGCGAAAAGGTTCAAAAGTTACCAGTCAGTCGGCCGAAGAAACCTATAATGCTTTGGGTAAATACGCCAATGATCTGAATAAACTTGCACTTACCGGAAAACTTGATCCTGTGATCGGGCGTGATGAAGAGATCCGGCGCATACTTCAGATTCTTTCCAGAAGAACCAAAAATAACCCGATCCTTATTGGTGAACCCGGCGTAGGGAAAACTGCTATTGCCGAAGGATTGGCACACCGTATAATTAATGGAGATGTGCCGGAGAACCTTAAAACAAAAAAAATATTCAGTCTCGATATGGGTGCGCTCATCGCCGGAGCCAAATACAAAGGTGAATTTGAAGAACGATTAAAGGCTGTAATTAAAGAAGTAGTTTCTTCAGATGGTGATGTTGTGCTGTTTATTGATGAAATTCACACATTGGTTGGTGCAGGGGGTGGAGGTGAAGGAGCCATGGATGCCGCAAATATCTTAAAACCTGCTCTTGCCCGCGGTGAACTCAGGGCTATTGGAGCTACAACCCTGAAGGAATATCAACGTTACTTTGAAAAAGACAAGGCACTTGAGCGAAGATTCCAAACTGTAATGGTTGATGAACCTGACCGTACCGATGCCATTTCAATTCTGCGCGGACTTAAAGAACGTTACGAAACTCATCATCAGGTGCGTATCAAAGATGAAGCAATTGTGGCCGCTGTGGATCTTTCGCAGCGATACATAACTGATCGCTTTTTGCCCGACAAAGCTATTGACCTAATTGACGAAGCTGCTTCAAAATTAAGGTTAGAAATGAATTCGGTACCCGAAGAATTAGATGAAGCAGAAAGAAAGATAAGACAGCTGGAAATTGAAAAGGAAGCTATTAAACGCGAAAAAGACGAAAAAAAATTAAAAGAACTTAATCAAGATTTAGCCAATCTTTATGAAGAAAAAAACCGTTTAAAAGCACGCTGGGAAAGTGAAAAAGAAGTAGTTGATGGAATTCAGAAACAGAAAAAGAAACTGGAGGACCTTAAATTTGAAGCTGACCAGGCTGAGCGGAACGGGGACTTTGGTAAAGTGGCAGAGATCCGTTACGGGCATCTGAAGGCCACAGAAACAGAACTGGAGAAACTCAATGAAAAACTCCATGAGATGCAATTATCACAAGCACTCATAAAAGAAGAA
>CAYXIT010000018.1:4856-13136 GCA_964465275.1 uncultured Bacteroidales bacterium
TGGACGGTCATTCCGGTTAGCCGAATGTTGCAAAGCGAAAGAGATAAACTTTTAAGACTTGAAGATGAGCTACATAAACGTGTGGTGGGTCAGCAGGAAGCCATAGAAGCGGTTTCAGATGCCATAAGACGCAGCCGGGCAGGGCTTCAGGATCATAAAAAACCAATAGGATCATTTATTTTCCTGGGAACAACCGGTGTAGGAAAAACCGAACTGGCAAGGGCATTGGCAGAGTTTCTCTTTAATGATGAAAATGCTATGGTTCGCATTGATATGTCGGAATACCAGGAGCGCCATACGGTAAGTCGTTTGATCGGTGCACCTCCCGGTTATGTTGGGTATGAAGAAAGTGGCCAGTTGACAGAATCTGTAAGAAGGAAACCCTATTCGGTAATTCTGCTTGATGAAATAGAAAAAGCACATCCTGATGTGTTCAATATTCTTCTGCAGGTACTCGATGAAGGCAGGCTTACAGATAACAAAGGACGTACAGCCGATTTTAAAAATACCATAATAATTATGACATCCAATATGGGATCATCACTCATTCAGGAGAACTTTGAAATGATGAATGAGGGCAATCATGATGAAATACTTGAAAGAACACAAAATGAAGTGACTTCCCTGCTGAAAAAAACCATTCGGCCCGAATTTCTAAACCGTGTTGATGAAATAATTATGTTTAAGCCGTTAAATCTTGATGAAATAATCGATGTGGTAAAAATTCAGGTAAGGCATGCCCAGGATATGCTTTCAGAAAACGGAATAATGTTGAGCCTGACCGATGATGCTGTTATCTGGGTTGCCCGAATCGGCTTTGACCCTCAATATGGAGCAAGGCCATTGAAAAGAGCTATTCAAAGGTATATACTCAACCAGATATCAAAAGAAATTCTTGCCGGAAAAATTGCCAGAGATTCACACATACGTATTGATGTGAAAAATGATGGGCTTGTATTTGAAAATGAATAAATTTTTGTTATCAGGAACAATCCGGCAATTAGAATTCTAAGTGAATGAAGATAAAAATAAAATCATATTTTTGCAGGCAGTTATGCTTCTAAAATACCAATAATTTGAATTTTCCTTTCTTCATTGCACGAAACATTGGGGCAGAAAAACCCAAACTTACCGGACTTGTAAAGGCTATTGCTATCCTTTCCATTTCACTCGGACTTGCAGTAATGATTATTGCTGTTGCTGTTGTAACGGGATTCCAAGATGAAATACGTAATAAGGTAATCGGTTTTGGCTCTCATATTCAGATCACCAGTTTTGATTATAATATTTCATACGAAGCACAGCCCATAAATAAATATCAGGACTTCTATCCTGATCTTGAAAATGAAGATGGAATTAAACACATACAGGTTTTTGCAACCAAACCTGGCATTATAAAAACCGATGATGAAATCCATGGTGTGGTTTTTAAAGGAATAGGCAGCGATTTCCATTGGGATTTTTTCCGGAACAGACTCAAACAAGGTCAAACATTACACATCACTGATACTTCCAGAACCGATCAGATTATCATATCAGAATACATATCAAAGTTATTGCAATTGAATATTGATGATGATGTATTCGTGTATTTCATCCAGGATCCACCACGGGTGCGCAGATTTAGTGTAGCAGGTATTTATGAAACGGGGCTGGAAGAACTGGACAAAATATTTATTTTGGGCGATATTGCTCACCTTCAAAGACTCAATAACTGGGAGCCAGACCAGGTAGGAGGTTTTGAAATACTTGTTGACGATTACAGGCATATGGACAAAATGAACGAGGTAGTTCGCGACAATATTCATTATTCCCTGGATTCAAGAACCATAAGACAGGTATACCCGCAGATATTTGACTGGCTTGCATTGCTGGATATGAATGTATATGTGATAATAATTATCATGATACTTGTGGCAGGCATTAATATGGTCACAACCCTATTGATATCGGTATTGGAGAAAACAAATCTGATAGGAATACTTAAAGCGCTGGGGGCTGGAAATAATCAGGTAAGAAAGATATTTCTTTACCATGCCGGTTTTTTAATAGCAAGGGGTTTGTTGCTTGGAAATCTACTGGGAATTGGCCTGGCTTTACTTCAGCAAAAGACAGGAATAGTGAAACTATCGCAGGAGTCTTATTTTGTGGATGTTGTTCCCATCAACTTCGATATTTTTTATATTGTTATTTTAAATCTTGGAACTTTTGCCATTTGTATGGCAATGCTAATTATTCCAAGCCATATTATAGCCAGAATTTCTCCCGTAAAGGCTATTACATTCCGATATTAAAGGGGTGATGGAAGCCAACGCTGAACCTGTTGATGCAGTTCGATGTCTGATATCCATCAATTGTTTCAGAAAGTGTTGCAAATAGTTTAGCTAACTGCACAATGAGCAATAATCAATACTAAAACAACCATTAAATAATGCTTTTCAGAAAAACATCAGGCCGATACTGAATATTATCTGACGTGGCCGTGTATCAAAGGCAAAGGGGACTCCACCAATAGTTATTTCCTCACTGTAATTATTCAAACTGCCTTCATACTTAAGATCAAGAGCAATATTCCCAATGTCAAGCCCAAATCCAAGCTGATAACCATAAGTTGTTTCATTGAATCTTTGGGAAAGTTCCTTGTCGCCTGTGTAATATTCCGACTCAGTAAGATTTGAAGAATTTTCAATAAACCATGTAGCTACCGGTCCAGCTCCTATTCTTAACGGACCAGCTCTGAGTCCTAACAGAACGGGTATATCCACCTTGGAAAAACGTTGTATAAAGAAAATATCACGTTCCTGATCAGGATGTTCGTAGCGAAAGTGATTACCTGAGGAAACAAAGAGAAATTCGGGTTGAAAAAAGAATCCGTTGATTTTAACCTGTGAAATTATTCCCAAATGAAACCCTGTATATGAATCAGAAAGTGCGTCAATTAAAGCATCATTGATAGCATAAGTTCTTTCCGGAAGAGATGAAAAATGAAGTCCTCCACGCAAACCGGCTGAAAACTGGGCATGCAAAATGTTTACCCAACTAAATAGAAATATTATAAGAAAAAGCCTTTTCATCAGTTTGTATTTTGAATAGTACTATCTGTTGAAACATCCATGAATTAGAATCATTCATTTAGCTTTAAAAACTTCTGCATGGATGTTTCATGCCGTTTTTTTAAAATATGATGAATTTTATCAGATAAACTCAGGCATCTCAAAAATATTGCATTTAAGATTGTGATTCGTACAGAATTTTAAGTTTTTCTTCCAGAATAGCTATATCAGTACGGGCCTTTTCTATTTTGCTTTCAAATTCTGATTTGAGGACATCAGCCTTTTTGGATGAAGCAAAAAAGCCTATGTTATTTTCCCAAAGTTTAATATCATTCTGAAGTGCATTAATTTTATTCGTCAAAAATGCACGCTCTTTATTCAGGATATGATCTGCATTGGGTGAGTTCTTAAGATTTTCGATTTTATTCTTAAACCCAATTGTTGACTTTGCCTTGCGGCTAATATTCAACTTATCGAATTGCTCATTTATGGTTTTTCGGAATTCATTCTGAACAGCATCTTTTTGTTTTATAGGTACATGCCCTATCTCCATCCATTCTCGCTGAAATTCCTTAAGGATATTGAGATTTTCGGTTTTATCCTTTGTATAGTCGTAATTTTTTATCTTCTCAATGAGCTCTTTCTTTTTCTTGAAATTCTCATCCTGTTTTTCACCAATATTGGCAAAATATTCGGCTTTTCGGTTGAAAAATTCATCGCAGGCCGCCCTGAATCTCTTCCATACCTTATCAGAAAATTTGCGGGGAACCGGGCCAATCTTTTTCCACTGCTGTTGCAGGGCAATAAGCTCATCTGTTGTTCTTTTCCAGTCTTCACTGACTTTAAGTGCTTCTGCCTGTAAACAAAGATTAAGTTTTTGATTATAGTTTTCCGACTGGTCATCTTTGTATTTCTGGAAGAATTCCTTCTTATTTTTAAAGAAATTATCCAAAGCTGTTCTGAAGCGCACCCAGACTTCATCATTTACCTTTTTGGGAGCAAATCCAATGGTTTTCCAAACTTTAAACAAATCGTTGATCTTATCGGTATTTGCCTGCCATTCCCTGGGAGATTTCGGGCTGCCTCCGGCAATTTGCTCAGCTTTTTCACAAAGTACTATTTTGGCAGAATAATTCTTGTTTTGTTCTTCCCTGAGCTCTTCATAAAACTTTTGTCTATGCTGATTTAATGAATCACTAGCAGTTTTAAAACGATCCCATATCTCATCTTTCTTATCTTTCGGAACAGGTCCGATTTCCTTCCATGCCTCATGAAGTTTTTGAAGTTTCTGGAAAGATTTGTTAATTGAAGTTTCCAGAAGCAACTCCTCAGCCTTCTCGCATAATTCAGTTTTTACCTCAAGATTTTTCCTCAAATCAAGATCCCTGAGTTCTTTATTGATTTTTACTTTATCGAAGAACTTCTCAACCAGGAAATGATAATTATTCCAAAGGGTATTGTTGGCAGATTGGGGCACGGGGCCTATTTCACGCCATTTTTCCTGTAGTTCTTTAAAATGATCATAGGTTTTTTTCAGTTCTTCCTCTGAATCAATAAGTTGGCGTAATTCTTCAAGAATAGCTTCTTTGGCCTGCAGATTTTCTTGTTTTTGCTTTTCCAAAGCCTGATCATAAACTGATTTCTTTTGTTTATAAACATCAAATGCTTTATCAAATCTTACAAGCAACTCATCTACGGCATCACTTTCAACCTCGGCATCACTTTCAGCATCATGCTTTTCCATTGTTTTTTCGTAATCGCTTACACTCTCTTCCTTCAGGAAATTACGAAAAGCTACTTTTATAAATCCGATATGCTTTCTGATATAATTGATATCATCATGCAGCACAAGAGCTTCCAGTGCTTCAACCAGTTCTTCCTTTGATAATGATTTGTATTTCTCGTTAAGATCTTCTTCTACCTCATCATCTGATTCCTCTTTATCGGCCTTTTGCTGCTTTTTTTCTGGTTTTTCTTTTATTTCCTTTTCACTTTCAGAAACATCAGTTGATTTACCTGCCTTTTCATCTGTTACAGCTTTTTGCCCGGGTTTTTTATCCGCTTGTTCATCCTTTTTTTCATTAGCAGGTTCATCAGATAATGATTCGTCTTTTAAACTTTTTTCGGTATCATCAGGTAAATCCTCCGGAGTAGTTGCTGGTTTCCCACCCTTATCTTCATCATGAAGATCATCATTTTTTGAATCGTCATTTTTTTCGGTTTCCTTTTCCGGATTCAGGTTCTCTTGCCCTTTTTCTTCTTTGTTATCATCAGAATCGGGGTTAAGCAGCTCTTTGTTTTCCATTAAGATAAAAATTAAAAAATTACTAACTAAAGTTAAGAAGGAATGCTATTGGCAAATTTTTAATCTGCTCAATTTTTCGTATAACAGTTTTGTTAAATTTCTGATTATAAAAATGCCCACAAAAATACAAATATAATTCCAAAAGGATGAGCAGGTGTCCGAAAATAGCTGATTAAATTGACATTTTCAGTATATCAAATTTTTGCAAGTCCCTGTTCGAGATCTGCTAAAATATCATCAGCATTTTCTATCCCTACTGAAAATCTTACCAATCCATCTGTAATACCTGACTTTTCACGTGATTCCTTATCCATCTTTGAGTGTGTCATAGATGCCGGATGCTGAATCAAGGATTCAACACCACCTAACGATACAGCCAGGATAGCAAGTTTTACAGAGTTCATTAAAGTTTTTCCGGCATTCAGTCCTCCTTCTAGTTCAAAACTGATCATACCCCCGGGACCACTCATTTGTTTTTGTGCGAGATCGTATTGTGGATGTGACTTTAAGCCGGGATATTTTACCCATTTTACTTTGGGATGTTTTTCAAGGTATTCGGCAACTTTCATAGCATTTTCCTGCGATCGGTCCATACGCAAAGAAAGTGTTTTTATTCCACGGATAACCATATAAGCCTGGTGAGGATCCATATTACAACCCAGGGTAACCATCATTGCTCTTACAGGGTCGTATATTTTCTTATCTTTTGCAACAATAACGCCGCCTACAATATCTGCATGACCGTTAAGAAACTTGGTAATGGAATGAAAAACCAGATCAAAGCCGAAATCGAGTGGTTTCTGAAGAAACGGGCTGCAGAATGTATTATCAGCCACGGTAATCAAGTTATGCTCTTTTGCAATTTTTACCATTTCTTCAAGATCGGTAATGTCAATTGTTGGATTGGCAGGGGTTTCAATGTAAAGCATTTTGGTGTTTGCACGTATTGCTTTACGGATATTTTCAGGATTGCATGTATCAACGTATGTTGACTCTACCCCAAACCGGGAGTAATGTTTTTCCATAACCACTCTTGATGGGCCATAAACTGCCGCAGTACTTATCATATGATCACCCTGGCTGAGCAGAGCCATGTAAATGGTATTAACTGCCCCCATACCTGAACTGCATGCAATGCCCCTGTAACCATTTTCCAGTTCAGCCACCAGGTTTTCCAGTGAATCGATTGTAGGATTGTTGATGCGGGTATAAATATATCCGTCTTCATCACCGGCAAAACAAGCGGCACCATGATCGGCACTCTTGAATTTAAAGGTGGATGTTTGGTAAATAGGAACTGTGGCACTGCCAAACTGATCTTCAAAGGCTCCGGCATGAATAAGCTTGGAGTCGAAGCCCAGGTTTTTTGTTTTCATATCTGGTTTTTCTTGAATTTATAAAATGGTTGTACTTCTCAGATTAAATGAGAGCTATTGGGTTTCAAAAACTAAATAAAAGATGTTCAGGATGTTCATTAAAAGTCATCCATATCAAGCATCACCAAAGTGCAGTCTTCCAGCACTTTAACACCTGCATCTTTGGCCATCTTTTCAAGTTTTGGATTATAACTTCCGGGGTTGAAAATGATTCTTTTCGGTTTAAGGCTCAGGATGTAATCCAGGTAAGGTTCCTGCTTCTCGGGATTGAGATACATTGTAACAGTATGAACATCGGGAATGTCAATCATTTCTTTGTTGATCTTCACATTGTCAATTTCCGATTCAATCTTACCTATAGCAACAACTTCGTGGCCATATGAAAGTAATCTTTTAACTGCTTTGTAAGCATATCTTGTGGGGGTAGGGCTTGCCCCCAGCACCAGTGTTTTTTTGCTCATAGTCTTGCAAAATTAGGGTTTTATTTGCTGGTAACAATAGAAAATTCAGGTGCATCTGCAATATGTTTTTTAACGGTGCATGCACCTGCTGCTTTTATAACTGCATCGCGGTATTTATCAGGGAAATCATGAGGTAAATTAATATCTATTTCAATATTGTCTATCATTCTTTTTTCAGGGTTGCGATGGGTCTTCAACAATACTTTTATTCCTTCTTCTGAAAGATTGCGTTGCTGACAAAATGATTTGACATACCAGCCGGCACATGCTCCAATGCTTATAAGAAAAAAATCGAAGGGTGAAGGTGCCGCATTATCACCTCCAGCTTTTACTGGCTGGTCAGTTAAGATTTCAAAACCTTTGTAATTTACAATTACCTGTTGTTTTTCTGCAAGTATTATTTCCATATTCATTACTTATAAAACTGTTAAAAAATTCTATTCAAAAAAAACTACTTTTCATCTGCAGGCCATTTTTCCTTGAGTGCTTTTTGAAACCAACCGGGCGCAGGACAGGGCCGGCCGGTTTTGATATCAACAAAAGTAAGAACCGTTTCACCCTGATTGATCAGTTTCTTATTTTCATTGTAGACTTCATAATAAAAATGCATCCGAGATCCGGGGAAATCCTTTACGATGGTTCTTATGATGAGAAGATCATCATAATATGCAGGTCTTATATATTTCAAATGCATTGATGCAATAGGCATCATTACACCCCTTTCTTCCATCTGACGGTAGGTCATGCCCAGTTCTCTCATGGCTTCTGCCCTTCCTACCTCGTAATATGCAGGGTAATTACCATAGTATACATATCCCATCTGATCTGTTTCACTGTATCTTACTCTTATTTTCGTTTCGCTCACATACATAAAAAAAGGGTATATTTTCACATAAACATAATCAAGCTAAGAGCCATCATGGCCATACCCCCGATCAAACCATACAGCGAAAGATGGGGTTCGTCGTATTCTCTTGCAGCAGGCAATAATTCATCAATGGAAATAAAAACCATAATACCTGCTACCGAAGCAAAAATGATCCCGAACACAAGGTCATTCAGGAAGGGCATAAGAATTAGAAATC